>DASXNP010000285.1:0-4263 GCA_036494985.1 Binataceae bacterium (SeqCode) | reverse complement strand
CGCTCGCCTAACGGAGACGCTGAGCATCGAGTGCAGCGATGTCGAACTCGATGCGCGAGTCATTCATATCCTTCACACGAAAACCGGCGTGCCGCGTGCGATTCCATATTGACAGTACCCCGCGCTCGCCGAAGCCATCGGGCGACGCCTCGCCGTGTGTCAGGCTTTAAAGCGCGCCGGAATCATTGCGCGTTGGGTCTTTGGTTTCAGCAAACCAGCGCTGCGTCGGCCCCTTGGCTCTTCGCTCTTTCGCGAGCGGAAAACTGGCGAGCGCGACCTATCCAAGTCACTTCGCAAAAGCCGGCGCGCGGCGGCTATCGCGGTCGGCCATCCGGCGTTGTTGATTCACGACCTGCGCCGCACCGCGGTGCGAAATTTCGGGCGTTCGATTCCGGATAGCAGCGCGACAATGTTAGCGGGTCACACCGAGCGATTCCGCACCCGTTATGCTATCGGCAGGGAGAGCGATTTTGAGTTCGCGCTGCCGGCGTTGGACGCTCATCTGCGTGATTCGAGTTGGGACTTTGGTGGGAGTGCCGAAAAAACTCCAATCAAATCGCGGCAATTGCTTGGTGTCGGTGGTAGGAGTCGAACCTACGACACCGCGGATATGAGCCGCGTGCTCTAACCAACTGAGCTACACCGCCACCCGAACGCATTAACTTAGCCGGATGACGAAGGTCGTGAAAGCCTAAGCGATCCGGCCGTGCTCGAGGTGCTGCAGCTTTGCTTCGCGGCTGTTTCTTCCGACCTGGTAGAGCAGACCTTCGCGAAACTCTATGCAGGTGAGCTTGTTTCCATAAACCAGACCGGTGTCGATGCCGATCTTGTAGGGCAGGTCCAACATCACGCTCTTCATCGGAGTGTGGCCAAAGACCACGGTATGACCCAAGTGGTGCGGATTGAATATGAATTCCTGGCGAATCCAAAGCATGTCCTCCGGCACCTGCTCGTCCAGTTGCCGCGTCGGCATCACACCGGCATGGACGAACAGATAGGGTGGGTTCAAATAGCTGATCGCGAGATCGCTGAAAAACGCGAGGTGTTTTTCAGGAATCAACTCGGTGACTCGGTCGAGTTCCGTTTCGGTCACGCCGTAGCTGTCCAGCGTGGCAGCGCCGCCGTTGAAAAGAAACGATTCGCCAAAACGGCCCGGCAGCCCGAGGAAGGAGAGCAGCATGTCTTCATGATTACCCTTGAGAAAGATGGTTTCACACGCGCTTTCTTGCTTGAGCGCAAGTAGTTGCTCGACCACGTCTCGCGACGACGGACCGCGATCAACGTAGTCGCCAACGAACACGACCGTGTCTTCGCGTTTCGGATCTACTCGGCGCAGCATCGTGGCAAGTTCATCGGGGCAACCGTGGATGTCGCCGATGGCAAACAGGCGACCTGAGCGCGATTTGAGCTTGCTTGTCATGGCGGTCTACTTCTTCAGCAATTCGTTCATAGCATTGGGATCTTCGATCAGACGGCGGGCGGCGGTGTAGGGGTTAGTCCTGCCGGTTAGGACTTCGTCAAGGAGGCCTTTCACTCGACCGTTTGCCAACGCGCGCGCAGCACGCTCTTCGAGCTCGGCGCTGAGGACCTCGGCAAATTCGCGGCCGCGATGTTCGCTCCGCGAGGCTTCACTAGCGTGCAAACGAACATACTCACGGTGCTTATCCAAGGCCTGAATCAGAGGCTCGAGACCCTTGGCGTTGGCCGCTTCGGTCATCAGAACGGGGGGACGCCACCCCGCACCCTGGCGCAAGTGGACGTTCAGCTCAAGTTCGGCTTTGACCCGGTCGGCGCCATCGCGATCGGACTTGTTTACGACAAAAATGTCCGCGATTTCGTTGAGTCCAGCTTTCATCACCTGGATTCCATCGCCACCCTCCGGCACCGTCACAACCACAGTCGTGTCTGCAAGGTCCATCACCGCAAGTTCGGTTTGACCCACCCCGACGGTCTCGATGATGACAATGTGATGGCCGAAGGCGTCGAGCAGTTTGACAATCTCGCGCGCCGCGCGGCTGAGACCCCCGTGCATCCCGCGGGTTGACAAGCTGCGGATGTAGACACCGGGGTCCTGGTGGTGGTCGGTCATCCTAATCCGATCGCCGAGCACCGCACCGCCGGAAAATGGGCTCGAAGGATCGACCGCCAAGACGGCGATGGTCTTGGCTACCGCGCGATACCTGCCAATGAGCTTGTTGATCAAAGTTGATTTTCCGGCGCCAGGGGGTCCCGTGATCCCAATCACGTGGGCGTGTCCGGCTTTAGGGTACACGCGCTCCATCATCGTGCCCACCTCTGCGCTGCGGTTCTCCACGAGTGTGATCAGACGAGCAAGCGCGTTTTTATCGCGCGACCAGAATCTCGCGAGCAAGGCTTCGATGCGCGAGTTCTCTGTCGTCGGTTCGTTAGTCACGGTTTTCTCTGATTCTGCAGCTGCGCGAATGGAGCTCTCGGGCAAGACTACCGGTCCAGCAGATCGGTCAAGCACGCTTGGCGCAAACGATGAGCCGCTCATTGCTGAACGAACCCATTTTATCGGGACATGTTCATTGCTCGCAACGAACCGGGCTGGGTGCGTTGATTTGATCGTGAACCCAGCCTTATGCTGCGGTTGTGAAACCCCCCGATCTCTACAAGGATTGGATTGTGCTGTCGGGCGTGATCCTGATGCTGATCGGATCCGGCAACTGGCTTATCGGGCTTCGACGTACTCAGCAGTACAGCCTGATGATCGCGGCGATGACGCAGCCTGGGGTGGACGAGGGATATCGCAGCTTCGACGAGCTGGACGCGGGCAGCGATCGCGCGGTGCTCGCACCATTCGAGGCGGCGCAGCGGCGGGTTTCGTACGCGACCGCGCATCTCGAATTCTACCGGGCGACCTTCGAAACTGGCCGTGTGCTGTTCCTGCTGGGTGTGGTCGTTTCGCTGATCGGATTTCTCGGCGCGCTGCGGCGCGATGCAAAGCGGGCTGTGATTCACCTTTCAACTCTCGGCGGCTCTGGATACACGCGCGGCTGACCACAAACGATGGTCAAACTGGCCGCGTTGGCGACTCCCGCGAAGATCAATCTGTTCCTGCGTGTCACGGGCAAACGAGCCGACGGTTACCATGAACTGGACTCGGTCTTCGTGCCCATCTCGCTGTTCGATCGAGTTACCGTCGAGATGCGCACCGCCGGATCGAACTCGGTTTCGCTCAGAACTGGCAGTCCGGACGTCCCCATCGGCGAACGCAATCTCGCAGTCCGCGCGGCGCGCAAATTTCTCGACGAGTTCCGTCTCAAGTCGGCGGTCGCAATCGAACTGAACAAGCAGATTCCGATCGGAGCAGGCCTGGGCGGCGGATCGAGCGACGCGGCAGCGGTGCTGCGACTGATGGCATCGCTGTGTCGAATCGAGGATCCGCGCAGACTTGCGGCGCTCGCGCTGTCGATCGGAGCGGACCTGCCATTTTTTCTCGATCCGAGGCCTGGACATGTGCGCGGCGTGGGTGAGCAGATCGAGCCCTTGAAGCGGATGCCCGCAATGCATTTTGTGATCGGAATACCGCTGGTCGAAGTTTCCACAACCGAAGTGTTCAGTAATCTGGAAAGGTCGGGATGGAGCGGTCCAGCGAGCGAAAGCGATATCGCGTCTCTTGAGAGGGGATTGGTGTCGGGCGCGCTACTGGTTAACGATCTAACCGCGTCGGCGTCGAGAAAACATCCGGAGATCGAGAAACTTAGAGGGTTACTAGAGAAGAGCGGAGCGCGCGCTGCAGCCATGACCGGCAGCGGGGGCGGTGTTTTTGGCGTGTACGCCGATTTAGCCCAAGCGCAACAGGCGCGCGACGCCGCGAGCCGAAAAATGCCGGAAGCGAGATTCCTATGCGTCAGCTCCCCGGCCGCGTCCGTTGACAGCCAAAAGGAGCGCCAATAACATCGCGCTCTACTTCAGCTGTGGTGGCAGGTCACTTCTAAACTACCTGCACCCGGCTCGTCCCGTTGCGATAGTCGCTTTTGCAAGGGAAAGCGCGCGGTGGGGCGACACGGAAACAACTTTCGGGTAGGTTGGGGACGATACAACGAATTGGCCGGAATTCTGATCTGCTACTGTTATCTTTCGATTGCGCTGGGCGGTCGCCAAGCTGGTAAGGCACCAGGCTTTGGACCTGGCATTCGAAGGTTCGAATCCTTCCCGCCCAGCCAGGCTTAACGACGGTTTGCGGCAACTGAAAAATCGCACGATGATCGCGACGCGAGGGAATTGAAATGTCGGACA
>DASXNP010000284.1:0-2677 GCA_036494985.1 Binataceae bacterium (SeqCode) | reverse complement strand
CACCGTGAACCGCCTGGCGGCCCGGCGCGGTGGTTCGATGGGCGACAAAAGCGCTTAGCCGCGAACGACCGCGGTTGAGCCGAATCGGGGTATTGGTTGATGCGCGAGATGCGGCCCCCTCGACGGTTGCAACGATGAAAGCGCGTAGTGCGAAATCCCGCTTACGAAACCGTCCGCGCACAATATGCTGCGAGACGAATCCCATAGGCGGGCGCTTGACGCTTGAGCTCGGCGTACTTGAGATTTTGAGGTTCGCGACGACCCAACCGAGCGCGGCGAGATCCTCTTGGTCGGTTTTGCTCATTGTGATCGTTTGAGACGGTCCAAAGCGCGTAGACGAAGCGAATCGCGGCGAGGTCGCCCTTTTCTATCGCTCTAAACGGTTTCTCGGCGGCTTGCGAGATTTTGTTATTCAGCCCTAAGAACGGCCTACGATCCCGGGACGCGACGATCAAGTCTCAAGCGGGTTTGCTTTAGGCGCGGAGAATTGATGAAACCGCCATAGCTCGAAAAGAGGAGAACGAAGATGCCAAACTCGCAGAGATACGCCCGCGGCGCGGCCAAAATGAAAGAGTTGTTCGGAGCCGAGCCGCGACCCGGGACGATGCACCCGGACTTTCTAGAGATCACCGTCGAGCACCTGTTCGGCGACATTTGGACTCGCCCCGGACTTGAGCTGCGCGAACGCTCGATGATCACGGTCGCAGCGCTAACGGTGCTCGCGCGGGAACGCGAACTGAAGGTGCATTTGCGGGGCGCGCTGAACGCCGGAATCACCCGCGACAAGATCCAGGAAATAATGATTCATCTCGCGCACTATGGCGGGTGGCCAGTGGCCGTGAACGGACTGCGGATCGCCAAAGAGGTCTTTGATGAGGCCGACGCGAAAAAGTGATGATGCGGGGATCACGCGGGCGCAACCTGCTCTGGTCGCTCGGACCGTCAGGCCATCATTTGCCTTACGATGACTGACCGCGAAGTGGCTGCGGCCAGAGTCCGCGATTCGCGGGGGGCGCTGCGCGAGTTGACGATTCGGGCGATCGGGCTCGGCGTCTTGCTCGCGCTGATTCTGGGGGCCGCGAACGCCTACTTGGGTCTTTACGCCGGACTGACGGTCTCGGCCAGCATTCCCGCCGCGGTGATCTCGATGGCCATCCTACGCGCCCTCGGCGGTGGGACGATTTTGGAGAACAACGTTGTCCAGACGGTAGCATCGGCAGGCGAGGCCGTCGCGGCGGGCGCGATCTTTACCTTTCCAGCGCTGATAATACTCGGGACGTACACTCACCTACCCTATTGGCGGACCACTCTGCTATCGGCGGCGGGGGGCACGCTCGGTAGCCTGCTCGTGGTGTTTTTGCGACGGGCCTATATCGTCGAAGAAAAGCTGCCCTATCCTGAAGGAATAGCCTGCGCGCAGGTTCTGCGCGCTGGTGCCGGCGAATCGCCGCGCACGGCTATGCTGATGTGGGGAGCGTTGCTGGCGGGGATCGTGAAGACGGCACAAGATATCGCCGGTCTGCTGCCGGGCGCAGTTTCCGCTACCGGAAGAGTCGGCCGCGCGGTGTTTGAAGGTTCCCTGAATCTTTCTGGCGCGCTGGTCGGGATTGGTTACATCATCGGGCTGCGAATCGCGAGTCTCGTGTTTGCGGGCGGGGCCTTCGCGTGGCTGATCGCGGTCCCGGTTATCACCGCGGTCAGGCCTGGCTTGCGAGATCTGAGCGCCGCTGAGGCCGCGGCGAAGGCGTGGAGCGAGACCGCGCGCTACACGGGAGTCGGCGCGATGCTGGTAGGTGGAGTTTTGACGCTGTGGCGTATGCGCAAGGCAATTAGCCGAGCGCTTAGCGAAAGTATCCGCATGGCGCGCAGCGGAGAATCAAGCCCGAGGCCGCGCGAAGATACCGACCTTGCGCCGCGCACGATTCTGATCGGCTCTGCATGCTGCATTCCACTGATGGTACTTCTGTATTATTCCGCCACCGGCAGCATAGGCTTGAGCGTCGCGCTCGCGCTTGCACTTTCGATAATCGCGTTCTTTGCGACCTCGATAGCCGGGTATCTTACGGGAATCGTGGGCGCATCAAACAATCCGGTTTCGGGAGTTACAGTGATTGTTTTGCTGGCGGCCGCGCTGCTTCTGAAGGCGTTGGGAGTGGCGGGCAGCGTAGGGCCGCAGCTCGCGATTATGGTCGGTGCAGTGGTGTGCACCTCGGCAGCAATGGCGGGAGATTCGCTGCACGATCTTGCAACCGGATTCCACCTCGGCGCCACCCCGCGCAACCTCGAAATCGCGGTACTGATTGGAGCAATCGCCTCATCTCTAATTATTGCACCCGTGCTCAATATGCTGATCGCAGGATATGGGATTGCAGGCACGGCAACCGCCCGTAGAGGGGCGCTCGCCGCCCCCCAAGCGTTCCTGATGGCGAAAGTAACCGGCGGAGTGTTCGCCGGCGGGCTGCCCTGGACAGCGATCGTGGCCGGCGCCGTAATAGCAACCGGCTTGGGCATCTTGGACAGAAGGCTGGAGCAGGTCGGTAGTTTATGGCGGACGCCCGTGATGCCGGTCGCAATCGGTCTCTATCTCCCTTTTGGACTAAGCTTTGCGATCCTGGCGGGCGCGGTCGTTCGATCGGCGTTTAGCGAAGCACGGTCCGACCAGGCGGGTCCGCAGCTG
>DASXNP010000283.1:0-5691 GCA_036494985.1 Binataceae bacterium (SeqCode) | reverse complement strand
GATACCCATCGGCGCGATGCTCGCCAAACCCGAGATCGCCGCCAGTTTCACTCCCGGCTCACACGGCACGACGTTCGGCGGCAATCCGGTTGCATGTGCCGCCGCGCTGGCGGTCCTCGATGCACTCGAAAAGGAAAACGTCATCGCCAATGCCGCCTCGATGGGCCAATACCTCATCGATCAACTGCGCGCCGTCGCGAGCTCGTCCGACCGGATCATCGATGTTCGCGGCCTCGGCATGATCATCGGCATTGTCGTCAAGGGCGAGGCGAAGCCGATCGTGGACGCTTGCCTGGCTGAAAAGCTCATCGTCAACGGCACCGCCGGTAACGTTGTCCGCCTCCTCCCGCCGCTCAACCTCTCGCGCGAAGACGCCGACGCCGCGTTGGCGATTCTCCGCCGGGCGCTGACATCATGATTTCCGGGCTCTCGGCGCAGCTTGAGTCGTCGGATTGCTCCTCTCATCGGGAGGAAACGCAGACGCGTCGGTTAAAGCTCAATAGAGCCCCTTGGATAAGCCGTCGCGATGAGATCCTGGGCGAAGGCCTCGATGGCGAGTGGTTGCAAAGCTGCGTCCATCACCGCCGGCAAGCGTCATCAGCGCGATGAAACGCGATTTCCTCGATCTGGCCTCGCTCTCGGAGTCCGAACTGAACGGATTGCTCGCGCTCGCGGCTCGCCTCAAGACCGAGCGCAAAAGCGGCCTCGATCATCCCTATCTGCGAGGCAAAACGCTTGCCATGATCTTTCAGAAGCCTTCGCTTCGCACGCGCATAACCTTCGAATCCGGAATGTTCCAGCTCGGCGGGCATGCGAGCTACCTCACGGCACAGGACATCGGACTCGGCGAGCGCGAATCGGTGCGCGATGTAGCGCGCAATCTTTCGCGCTGGGTCGATCTCATCATGATCCGCACCTTCGCCCACGACACCTGCCTGCAGCTCGCCGCCGAATCGTCCGTGCCGGTCATCAACGGCTTGACCGACCTGCTCCACCCCTGCCAGCTTCTCGCCGATCTCCTAACCCTGCGCGAGCGCTTCGGCGATCTGAGCCGTCTGCGGGTCGCGTTCGTCGGCGATGGGTTTAATCTCGCCCAGAGCTGGATCGAAGCCGCCGAGATTCTGGGCTTCAATTTCCGTCTGGCCTGTCCGCCCGGCTACGAACCCGAGAAGAGCTTCGTTAGCCGGATGCGCCGTGCAGAATGCGGGATCATCACCCACGACCCCGCAACCGCCGTCAAGGACGCCGACGTGATCTACACTGACACTTGGACTTCGATGGGTCAGGAAAAGGAAGCCGCCAAGCGCCGTCGCGATTTCAAGGGCTTTCAGGTCAACGATTCGCTGCTCTCCCACGCCGCCGAGCGTGTTGTCGTGATGCACTGCTTACCCGCCCATCGCGGTGAAGAAATCACCGACGATGTACTCGACGGCCCTGCCTCCGCCGTACTCGATCAGGCCGAGAACCGCCTCCACGCGCAGAAAGCCGTGATGGTATGGTTGCTCGCGCCGCAGCTGCTCTCGGCGGCTGTTCACTAAGGTTTGCTCGGTGCCAAAAGAGAAAATAAAAAAACTCGTGCTTGCCTACTCGGGCGGCCTCGACACGTCGGTTATCCTGCGCTGGGTCCGCGACTACTACGGCTGCGAAGTGATTGCCTACTGCGCCGATGTCGGGCAAGCCGAAGAAATCAGCGGACTCGAAGAACGGGCCATCAAGACTGGCGCAAGCAAGTTCTACCTCGAAGACCTGCGCGAAGAGTTCGCGCGCGATTTCGTCTTCGCGATGCTTCGCGCAAACGCGATCTACGAAGGCTACTATCTGCTCGGCACCTCGATTGCGCGGCCCGCCATCGCCAAGCGGCAAATCGAAATCGCGCTTAGGGAAGGCGCCGATGCCGTCGGCCACGGCGCGACCGGAAAGGGCAACGATCAAGTCCGCTACGAACTGACCTTCGCGCGCCTCGCCCCTGAACTCAAGATTGTGGCGCCGTGGCGCAACCCCGATTGGACCTTCGAGGGCCGCGCCGATCTCATCGCCTACGCCAACCGCGAGAAAATCCCGATCACCGTCTCCGCCGAAAAGCCCTACTCGATGGACCGCAACCTCGTCCACGTCAGCTACGAAGGCGGCATCCTCGAAGACCCCTGGCGCGAGCCTTACAACGACATGTTCCGACTAACCGTCGCGCCCGAAGCGGCCCCCGACCAGCCGGAATACGTCGAAATCGAGTTCGCCAGCGGCGATCCGATCGCCATCAATGGCGAACACCTGTCTGCGGCAGCGTTGATCGAGCGCGCCAATACCATCGCCGGACGCCACGGCGTTGGTCGCGTCGATGTGGTCGAGAACCGCTACGTCGGAATTAAATCGCGCGGCGTTTACGAGAGCCCGGGCGTCACGATCCTGATGATGGGTCATCGCGCCGTCGAGCAGCTTACGCTTGATCGCGAGGTTCTCCATCTGCGCGACTCGCTCATCGTCCGCTACGCTGAGATGGTGTACAACGGCTACTGGTTCGCCCCCGAGCGCGAAGCCCTGCAATCGTTAGTCGATAACTCGCAGCAAAACGTAAACGGCGTCGCGCGCCTAAAGCTCTTCAAAGGCGCCGTCTCGATCGCAGGGCGGAAGTCGCCGAACTCGCTCTACGATCAGAAGCTGGTCAGCTTTGACGAAAGCGGCGGCTACGATCAGACCGCCGCGACCGGATTCATCCGCCTGGCGGGCCTCCGCCTGCGTGCCCTCTCTCGCTCCGTCATCAAGTAACCGGGCGCCTTATTTCCGCCATCGAACCTCTGCCGAGCCTTGCCCGTCCGCTCACGCCTTAGACGCGCCACCGGCGGGCGAATCATCACGGATGACCGCCCCGTTTCTTTGCCTTCGATGGGCTGCAAGAACAAATCTCACCTCGGGCGGTGACCCTCGCAAAACGGCCCGATCACTTACACACCGAGCCTTGATGCGCTAAAACCTGTATGTGGGCAAAGTAATCCAGTTCCGTCAGCTTCGCGTCGTTTCTAAGCCCGACGCCAAACGCAAGCAGCAGACCCCCGCTCCGGCTCGGGTATGCTCCAAGTGCCCGCATAAGCTCAGCGTCCACATCACTCATCCCAACGGCGTGATAAATTGCTCGGCCCGCGGATGCAATTGCGAAACCCACCCCAGCGGACTGATGAGCCAGTAGCTCTGACCGGTCGCAAGATTTTCTCTGCTTTCTTTCCGCTACTCCTGCTACAAAGGTCCGAGTTGTGGATTCATCGACTAAAGCGAGCTTCGCTAGCGGCCAAAGAATCATCCGGTCAAGCGCGCTGCACCGTCCTGCGTGCCGCTTGAAACCGACGCCATCTCAGGATCGACGTTTCCTCAGGTCAGGAGCGTAGTCGCCAATGATTACTGCTGCCACTTGGGATCGAATGCTGCGGGTTTGCCGGTCCGCGCGCGCGGATTGAGCCCGAGTGATCGGCTTGTTGCGCTTCAACCGTCTGCGATGAAACCGCGTCCCGAATCTTCGTCGAACCGCGCCAAATCTCCGACCGCAAACCTACTACGCGCCCGCTTTGGCAGCCGTCGGCTCCCCGAGGTCGAAGCCTTCACCGCCTCGCTCCCCTTCGATCGCCGCCTCTATCGTCACGACATCATGGGCTCGATCGCCCATGCCCGAATGCTTGCGAAAGTCCGCCTCATCTCATCGGCCGACGCCCGCCGGATTGTGTCCGGTCTTACCCGCATCGAACGCGAAATCGACGCCGGCCGCTTTCGTTTTGAAAACTCCGACGAGGATATCCATCTTGCAATCGAGCGCCGGCTCACGGCCTTGCTCGGACCCCCGGGCGCGAAGCTTCACACCGCCCGCTCCCGCAATGATCAAATCGCGCTCGACCTGCGTCTCTATCTTCGCGACGAGATCGGCAGCGTCCTATTGATCCTGCGCGGCTTTCGCGCCTCTTTGCTGCGGGTCGCCGAAAACAACGTTGAGTCCGTGATGCCCGGCTACACCCACCTGCAGCGTGCGCAACCGGTTTCGCTCGCGCACCATCTGCTCGCCTACGTCGAAATGCTGGATCGCGATCGTGAACGTTTTGCGCAGGCCCTTGATCGCACCGCCGTGATGCCGCTCGGAGCCGGAGCGCTCGCGGCCACCACGCTGCCGATCGATCGCTCTTTTGTCGCTCGCGCGCTCGGCTTCGAGCGCGTTACGCAGAACAGCATCGATTCGGTTTCGGACCGCGACTTCGCCGTCGATTTCCTTTCGGCCGCCGCGCTTTGCGCGGTCCATCTGTCGCGGATGGCCGAAGAAATCATCTTTTGGTCTTCGAGCGAATTCGCCTTTGTTACAATTCCCGACCAATTCTCGACCGGCTCCTCGATGATGCCGCAAAAGAAGAACCCCGACCTGCTCGAGCTGATTCGCGCAAAGAGCGCGCGCGTCATTGGTGATCTCGTCGCGATGCTCACCACGCTCAAAGGGTTGCCGCTCGCCTATAACTCCGACTTACAGGAGGACAAGGAGCTGGTCTTTGATGCGCTCGATACGCTCAAGCCCTCGCTTGAGATGCTGTCCAAGCTTTGGCCCAAATTGATCTTCGATCACTCCGCGATGCGTTCCGCGGCCGGTGGCTTCGCGCTCGCAACCGACCTTGCCGAATATCTGGTCCGCCGCGGCATACCCTTCCGAAAGGCCCACGAGATCACGGGCGCGCTCGTCCGCGATTCGATCGCTTGCGGCAAATCGATCGAGGCCCTCACCCTTGCCGAGCTCCGACGCTACTCGCCCGTGTTCGGCCCCTCCGCGCTGGCCGCGCTCAACCCTGCCGACTCGCTGACCCAGCGCAAGGTGCTGGGCGGACCAGCGCCCGCTACGGTTAGAAGACGCATCAAGGAGCTCAAACGCCTGTGATCCCTTGGCGCCGCATTCGCCCTCGTCTTCGGATTGGTTCTTTGACGCTCGGGCTGGTTTTTGCCGGCTTCGCGATCCCTCTTGCAACCGCCGAGCTGGTCGGTTGCGGCGTCAAGAGTGGGCTGCGCCCGCCTCAGGAGGTCCAGCCCGAACCGATCACCGATTTGAAAGCGGCTTCGGTTAAGGACGGCATCCAACTCTCTTGGACACGCCCCATGAGATACTCCGGCGGGGGGAGGATGCGCGATCTCAGCGCCTTTCTGGTGCTGCGCGGGGAGGGTAATTCTAAGCTAAGCGAGGTCGCGCAAATTCCGGTGACCGATCGCGAGCGATTCCAGGTTCAGCACCAGTTCGTGTTTGTCGATTCCAGCGCCGTCCTCGGTCAAGCGTATCGCTACGACGTGCTCGCGCTGACCAGCGACGGCTATCGTAGCGTGTCTTCCAACGCCGTCGTCATCTCGCGGGCGGAGCCGACCCCGACTCCCAATCCCGAGAACTTCGCGATGCCGACGCCCACCCCGGTGCCTTGAGACTTCAGTTGCCCCCCGCCGATTCGGGCACCACCTCGACGCTGACCTCGACCGTCTGCGCGCCGCCGCCCACGGCCACTCCCTTAACGGGCGGCACGTCCGAGTAGTCGCGTCCGCGCGCCAGCGTCACATGCTGCCCGCGCGGCATAAGGTCGTTGGTCGGATCGAAATCCAGCCACCCGAAGCTCGGGCAAAATACCGAAACCCACGCGTGCGAGGCCTCCGCCCCGACGGTCTCCTCGGCGCTGCGAAGATAGCCGCTTACGT
>DASXNP010000282.1:0-2661 GCA_036494985.1 Binataceae bacterium (SeqCode) | reverse complement strand
AATTACCCGGTCCAACACTCGATTGAACTCCTTTTCGGTGACCCGAAAGGCGTGGTGCTGTACGTCGAAGCGTTTGCCACGCCGTTCAAAGTCGCGCGTGAGCGTTTCGTTAGCTCGCAGCGGAGCGAGCAGTCCGATTGGCCCCTCATAGCTCACCGCGAAGATCCTTGCGAAGGCGCTTGTCGAGGCGGCCCTTGTCTGACGTCGGTACGATCGTGTGATTCAGAGTAATGCTCATCGCGGAAACAGCCGTCTGCAGAACACGACCTGACCGGGACCATTCATAAAGTATCTTCTATCGAAACTAAGTCAAGGGATTGCTTGATTAATGATAGGCGCACGGGCAGGATTAATCATCTATGGAGCGCGACGCCAAAACCGACGATCGGATTCTCTACCTGCTCAAGTCGAAAGGTCCCCAAACGGCCGCGCAACTCGCGCGGCGGCTCGGCGTGACCGCGATGGCCGTACGCCAGCACCTGTATAGGTTCAGCACGCAAGGTCTGATCGATTTCAGCGATCAACGCCGCGCGGTCGGTCGGCCGGCGCGGATGTGGCGACTCACCGAGCGCGCGGCGGCGCGTTTCCCCGAGAGTCATGCCGAGTTGACGCTCGAAATGATCGCGGCAATTCGCGCAACTTTCGGCGAGCAGGGGCTCGACCGCTTGCTGGCTGAACGTACCCGTCTTCAGCTGCGCGAGTACCGTAAGCGAATTCGCGACGAGGATGCCCGCTCGCTCGAGTCGCGAGTTAAGACGCTCGCTAGGATTCGCGCCGAGCAGGGTTACATGGCTGAGTGCGTGGTCCGCCCAGACGGGTCGCTACTCCTACGGGAGAACCACTGCCCGATTTGCGTGGCCGCAAAGTCCTGTCAGGGACTGTGCCGCGAAGAACTCCGTCTGTTCCGCGACCTGCTTGGACCGCGGGTGCAGGTCGAACGCACCGACCACATTTTGGCGGGTGCATCGCGCTGCGCCTACGCAATTAGGCTTGAGAGCTGACACCCCAGCCGGTGCCACCTTCGGTGTTGAGGGCAGCAGCCATCAGCTCCCGGCGCCGGAGCTCACAACCCACGCCGCCAACAGAGGGGTCGGCGCATCCAGAGCTTTTGGAGCGCTGACTGGCCGAGTCTTGACCCGGTGGCGGACTCGCCTTCTTGGCGGTTGGCGTCGCTTCACCCATGGAAGGGACCGTGCAATCAAATCCCCGCGATCGATTGGAAATAAGACCGTAGAGAATCCGGGCTCGTGCGCGCGCGGGCACCTCCGAGGAGATCGCGGCGGTGGACTAGATGGCAACCAGACTCCCGCGGGCCACAAACACCCCGCGCGGAGCGTTTCAATGGCCGGTGCGGACCTTGCTTGAGCGCGCCGCGCCGGTGGCCTCATGGCTCACTGCCGGCTCGGTCGATCGAACGTTGTCCAGCACGAAATCGAACTCGATCGAATCCATCCCTCCCGGCGCTTCGCCGCGCATCGCGCTTGTCTGGTAGTCGACTACCAGCGAACCGCGCGACCCGAAGACTGCATCAGAATCCAGATACTCATCGCCCGCGATATAAAGCGCGGTGGTGAGCGGTCGGTACCCGGCCGCCGCGATCTTGAAGTGGATATGGGCGGGCCGGTACGGATGGCGACCGACCGCGTTGAGCATGCCTCCCACCGGCCCGTCGGTCGGCACCGGATAGCTGGCAGCCTTCACGCTGCGAAACCAGTAACGACCCTCGCCGTCCGATCTAAGCCGCGCCCGCAGATCCATCTCTTCCGGCTTCGCGCTTTGCAAATCGTAGAGCCCGGTCGGCGACGCTTGCCACACGTCAATCGTGGCACCCGCCACGGCACGGTGCTGAAGCGAACGCAGATGTCCGCGAACTACGATCTCGCGGCCCTTGATATGGCGCGCGATGCTTGATCCCATCTCCAGCTCCGGCGCGCCTTCGCGGAAGAAGGGTCCGAGCAGGCTCGACTCAGTCGCCTCCGGATCGCCGGAGCCGTTGGCCATCAGGTCAACCAGCGCGCTCAGGCCCAGCGTGTCCGAAAGCAGGATGAACTCCTGGCGCTTTTCGTCGCACTTGTGGCCGGTGTCGGTCAAGAAGCGAATCGCCGCCATCCACTCATCGGGCGTCAGCTTCACGTCGCGCGTAAAATCGTGCAGGTGAACGATCAGCGCCGACATAATCCTTCTCAGCCGTGGATCGGCGCAGGACGCGAAGCGCTCGCACACCGCCGCTGTGATGTTCTCGGTCGTCAGCCTCTTCATTTATCCGCCCCAGCCCTTGAGCCAACTAGATATTTCGCCACCTCGGCTTCGACCGCCGTGCCTTTGAAGAAATCGCCATTGAGGTTCGTAAAAAAGCGCGACGCCGCACCAAACACGAAATCGTGGAAGTCGTCCGGCGTGATCAATTCGTGCTCGAGCAGCTCGTAAGCTTCGTGCGCCGCGTCCCGCATGTCGGGTAGGTCAAAATGCCCGAGGTCGGAGCTGTAGAGCGCGTTGAGTCTTGCCCCGAATGCATTCATCCGCCGATCGTATGCGAGTGCCGTCATCCGATCGTCACCCTCGCAGCCGAAGTAGAAAGGCGGCACGAACAACTCTCTTACGTCGTTCGCGCACTTGATCCCGCAGCCCGCAAATTCGTCCAGCTCCTGTCGATTCTCCCGT
>DASXNP010000281.1:0-20954 GCA_036494985.1 Binataceae bacterium (SeqCode) | reverse complement strand
AGATTCCCAGCGCCAATAGGTATAGTCCGACCGCGATCCACGCGGCGCGGCGCGCGGTTTGGGAATCCAGCGCGAAACTCTTTGGTGTGGTCAGGCTCAGATTCGAGCGGTCCGTTACTTCAGTGACTGCGCCTCCTCGATCAGCATGATCGGAATGTCGTCCTTGATCGGGTACATCAGCTTGCACGCGTCACAAATGAGCCCGTCGCCGGTCTCGGTGAGATGGATATCACCCTTGCATTTAGGGCAGGCCAGGATGTCGAGCAGATCCTGACTGAGTGCCATGGTCTCCTAAACCTCCAACGCAACCTTTAAGTGGCTGCGCCGCGCTGCTTGATCGTATGCTTCGCCCGCCGCCAACGCGAGCAGCTTCTCCTCGTCGTCGTCGATTGCGACCTTCAAGCGCAGAGCGTACAGAGAATCGCGCGCAAACGGAAATCGCTCCAGCTTGGTCAGATCCTTTTCGGTGGTGATGATTACCTCGGCGTCGCGCGCCGCCACGGTGATCCGATGCCAGTCCGAGGTCGAGTAGGGATGATGATCCGGATACTCGAGTACCCCGACGAGATCGGCGTCAAGATCGCGCAGCATACTGTAGAACCGCGACGGGTCGGCGACTCCGCTCACGGCGAGTACCCGCCGATGGGCCAGTGCAAGTGGACGCTCCTGCCATCCCTCGGGGTTCGGCTCGACCAGCGCGGTGGGGACCAGCCGGCCGCGAAAGAGCGGCCGGGTCGCGAGTGTTTCGAGTTGCAAGGCCGTCGCCTGCAGGCCGTGGCCGGGACCCGAGGTGAGCAGTACGACCGCGTCGGCTCGTCGAACCCCCGACAGCCGTTCGCGCAGTGGTCCGGCCGGCAGCGCCCATCCGTTGCCCAACCCGCGCTCCGCACCGACAACCACCAGATCGACATCCCGTTTGAGCCGTCGATGCTGAAAGCCGTCATCTAAGATAACCGTCTGTAGGCCGTCGAAATTCCCAAGCAGGCTCAACGCAGCTGCTCGCCGTCTGGCGATTGCTACCGGACCGCCAAAGACCCGTGCCATCATCACCGGTTCGTCGCCCGCCTGATCGGCACTTAAGGCTATCGTCTTGCCGTCTGAAACAATTGCTGCGCCAGTGCGCGACCCGCCATAGCCGCGGCTTACGATTGCGACCGCGACTCCACGTTCGCGCAGCCTCCGGGCCAAGTACAGCGCAAAAGGCGTTTTGCCGCTTCCGCCGACTGTCAGATTGCCGACGCTGACAATCCGCAGCGATTTTGATTCGCTGGCAAAGACCTTCCAGAACAGCGTGCGGACCGCGACCGCCGCGAGATAAAGCATCGAAAGCGGCACTAGACCAAGCCATGCGATCAGCTCCAGAGCGGAGAGGTCTCGACGCCATAGCGATTGCAGCGTACGCCGGCCCGCGCTCGGATCATTGCGGTGCATTGAGGGCGTCCTTCAGCAGCGCTTGCAGCTTCGGCAACCCTCGCATCATTGCTCCGCCCATTGAACCGATGCACGCGCGCGCGTTGCTGCCCATTGTCTTTCGCCGAGCTGGATTCGCGAGCAGCTCGCGGCAGGCGGCGATCAATTCGCCCTGGTCACGAACGATCTTTGCTCCCGACGCGGCCAGCAGTGAATTGGCCACCAATTGATGATTTTCGTGGTAGGACCCGAGCAGCACTGGAACTTCGGCGGCTGCTGGTTCGACGAGATTTTGGCCCCCGCGTCCGGGAAAAAGACTTCCTCCGACGAAGGCGATTGCCGCGCGCCGATAAAACGACCGAAGGTCGCCGATCGTATCGAGAATCATCACGCTCTGATTGGCGATCGTATCTGGCCTACTTGCCCGTGCATAAGGTTGGGCGCGCTTCTCAATCAAATCTGCGACCGCAGCGGCGCGATCCAGATGGCGCGGCGCGATCACGAGCGCGAGGTTGGAAAACTCGCCTCGCAACTGCTCGAACGCCTCGAGCACGACTTCGTCTTCACCCGCCGCGGTCGATCCGGCGACCAAAATGGGACGCTTGGGCGCGAAGCGCCCAAGCGATTCTGGAAGGGAGGTTTGATCGGCCGCGGATTCGAGTTTGGTGCTCCCAGTGACGGCGATTTTCGCCGCCTCGACGCCGAACGACTTATACCGTGCCGCGTCATCTTCGCTCTGGGCAAGCACCAGGTCGTCCTTGCGAAGCGCCTGCACAAACAAAGGTCCGGCCCATCGGTAGCGGCGAATTGATCGAGCCGAGATGCGCCCGTTGACGATCGCGATTCGCGCGTCGGCGGCGCTGGCCTGAAAAAAGTAGTTTGGCCACAGCTCGGTTTCCGCGACCAGCAACAACGTGGGCTTGACCGCGGCGACGAACTTGCCCACCGCGCGCGGATGATCCAACGGCGCCAGCTGAACGGTCGCGCTCGCCAGTCGCCGTTTGGCGTGTTCGAGCCCTGCCACGGTCATGGTGGTCACATAAAGCGTGCTAGCCTTAAATCCCCCGAGCAGCGCCAACACCAGCGGAGCGACGCCCTCGACTTCGCCCACCGACGCGGCATGAAGCCAGATCGCGGGTCCGCAGCGTGGTGAGGAACCAGGAGCCACGGCCCCCCCGCGCCAGCGGCGATGCTCGAGGTTTTGGCCCGACGCGGCTCGTAGCGCGATGGGAAGCGCGGCGTACCAGACCGCATTGTAGAGAGTTCGCATCAAAGCCGCAGCGCCGCGACGTTTCAGTTGATCAGTTCGCCCTTGACGCCGGAGGTATCGGGCTCGTCTTCGCGCACACTGCGGAACTGGAGATCATGAAGCTTGCGGTATTCGCGGCCGAGAGCAAACAACGCATCGTGATTACCCTCCTCAATCACTCGACCGTCGACGATTACCGCGATTCGATCGGCGCGCCGCACGGTGGAGAGCCGATGTGCGATCACGAGGGTCGTGCGGTTTTCCATCAGATGTTCGAGCGCTTCCTGCACCAGGCGTTCCGCCTCCGAATCGAGCGAAGAGGTTGCCTCATCGAGAATCAGGATCGGCGCGTTCTTTAGCAAAGCGCGCGCGATTGCGATCCGCTGTCGTTCACCGCCAGACAGTCGCACGCCGAGCTCTCCTACGACGGTTTCGTATCCCGCGGACAGCCGTCGGATGAATTGGTCGGCGTTGGCCAGACGCCCGGCCGCGACGATGTCGTCGAGACTGCGTTCGCTTGAACCGTACGCGATATTGGCGCGGATCGTATCGTTGAACAGAAAGGTGTGCTGGGTGACCAGCCCGATCGCGGAGCGCAGCGACTGAAGCGAATAGCGGCGCACGTCAACTCCGTCGACCGCGACTGAGCCCTGCTGCGGGTCGTAGAAGCGCGGGATCAGATCGGCCAAGGTCGATTTGCCGCCGCCGCTCATCCCAACCAGCGCGACCACCTCGCCGGCCGCGACCTTCAGATTGATGTCCCGCAGCACCCATTGCTCGCTGTAGCGGAAGCTTACCTTTCGAAACTCGATCTCGTGGCGGCCCGCCGCCAACTCGAGCGCACCGTCGGGGTCCGGCACATCTGTCGGTTCATCCATGAGTTCGAAGACCCGCTCGGCGGCCGCCATTCCTTGCTGAATCGAATTATTGGTGCGGGACAAGCGCTTGAAAGGTTCGTAGACCAGGAGAATGGCGGTAAAGAAGGCCCCGAACGAAGCCAGAGTGCGCGTTCCGTTGATCACGGACGAAGTCCCGTACCAGAGCACCGCGACGATTCCGAAGGCCGCCATTACTTCCACCATCGGGCTGGTGACCGACTTGATCCGCACCGCCTTCATGTAGGTCCGGAACAGGCGGCGCAGCTCTGCGTCGAAGCGTCTGCGCTCGTATTCTTCCATCCCGAAGGCCTTGACGACGCGATTACCCTGGATTGTTTCTTGCAGCAACGCCTGCAATCCGCCGAGTTGCTGCTGTGCATTGCGGGTCGTGCGCCGCATGTACTTCGAAAACCGCAGGATCGGAACGATGGCGGCGGGAAACACGACGAAGGCAATCAGCGCCAGCTTCCAATCCAGGATCAGCGCGGCGCCGATTAGAGCGATCAGCGAGGTGCCGTCGCCAATGATGGAGAAGGGGTCATCGGTAGCCGACGAGGTCGCCAGCGCCACGTCGCTTATCACCCGCGTGATGGTCGGGCCGGTCGAGGTGCGATTGAAGAACGACAGCGGCAGGCGCTGCAAGCGATTGTTGAGATCGGCGCGAAGATCCAGCGCGACCCTCTGTTCCACCCAGGCACTTAGGTAGGCTCCGACAAAATTCGCCAAGGCCCGAATCAGGAACAACCCCAGGATCTCGATCGAAAGTGTCTTAACCGCCGAGAGATCTTTAATCGACGACATCTGGTCGAAAAAGCGGCGCGCGGCGAACGGAATTACACCATTGGTTGCGCTCAGCACAAGCGTCGCAAGTATCGCTAGCGCAACGAAGGGAAACCCGTACGGCCGCAGGTAACCCAGCAGCCGCCAATAGGCCGGCGTGGGCCGCTTAATCATGGATCATGTCGAGCGCAATCTGTGCCACCCGCGCGGGAGCCCCCGGTGCGCCGAGCGCGGTCCGCAAGGTCTTCAGTTCGTCCACCATCTTGCGTCGATTCGACTCGATCAGCAGGTCCTCGGCCGCGCGAACCAAGTTGGACGCCGTGACTTGCGATTGGATCAGTTCGGGGACGATCGTACGCCCGGCCAGGATGTTCGGCATCCCGATATTCTTGACGCCTGTTACCAGCGTCCACGCGACGAGGTAGCTGATGGGCTTTAGCTTGTAGGCGATCACCATGGGGCATTCGAGCAGGGCTGTCTCCAGCGTGGCCGTACCCGAGGCCACCAGCGCAACCTCGCTGGCGGCGACCACGCTGTAAGAGTCCTCCTTGATGATTCTTATGTCGTCGAGGTCGGCTCCGTACACCGCTTTAAGGTCGCTCTCGCCCAGGGTCGGCGCCAGTGCCAGGCACGGTACGAACCCGTGGTCGCGTGCCATCACACGCGCCGCTTCGACCATCGGTTGAAGCAGAAACCCGATTTCGCTTCGCCGGCTGCCGGGCAGGATAGTGATTAGGCGTGAAGCAGGCGGCAACTGGTGGCGCGCTAGGGTCTCTTTGCGCGGCTGGGCCGGATGCACGCGATCAAGCAGTGGATGGCCGACGAAGGTCACTCTCGAACCGGCCTTCGCGTAGAGGTCGGCTTCAAACGGAAACACGACGGCCATGCGATCGGTCCGTTCGATTATCTTACGCACCCGTCCGCGCCGCCACGCCCAAACCTGCGGAGTAATATAGTAGAGCACCGGCACGCCCGCGCGTTTGGCTGTTCGCGAGAAGATAAGGTTGAATTCCGCGAAATCGATCAGAATGGCGAGGTCCGGCGGCTGGCGCTTGACCATTCTTACCAGGGCCCGCAGAGCTCCGATCGATTGCCTGATCGTGGTGGTCAGCTCGGTGACGCCAAACCCAACCAGGTCCTCCATGTTGTAAAGCGCTCGCACGCCGGCCGTGCGCATGCGCTGCCCCGCGATTCCAAAGAGGTCGCAAGACGGGTCGCGGGCGAGAATCTGCGCGGCTAGATCCGCACCGTGCATATCGCCGGAGGCTTCTCCAGCGACCATCAGTACCCTTCTTTGATGGTTAGCTTTTGGAATCAAATCGGCCAGGCGAACGCTTCCCTCGGCTTGCATAATCTTTGTCGGTTATTGTGCGGGAATTCAGCGTCCGTCTCTATAGCCCACCAACGCTCCACCCCATTGCGCGCGCCGCTCGAAGCGACCGGGACGCGAGCGAGCAGCATCGCCCTGGTGCAAAACAGCTGGCGAGCGGGCGCTGGTTTCGGCCGCGACGACTGGTTTGACCGCGGGTTGCAAGCGACGAATTCGCGATCGATGACTTCCAAGAATATTTTCGAGACCTTGGCGAGGCCGCTTGCCACAAGCGTCGCGGCAGGTGTGTTCTCAGTGGTGCGGTTGGTCACGAAGCTTGAGCGGCAGCAGCCGCGAACCGTTCAAGGTGGGGCCGCCATCCCGACAACAACTGGTAACGATTTTCCGGGTTACCTACCGCCGCTCGATCCGCCCCACGCGGCGACGATAGGCAAGGCGCGCGTCCCTTGGCGGCGCAAAGCCAGTCTGATCGGTCGCATTGCTCCTCACTCAGTGCTCGCGGCGTCTTCCGCTTCCATGGCGGCCTTTATCTTCTCGCAGATCTCCAACGCCCGCAGTCCGTCCAGAGCCGTGACCGCGGGTGTTCCGCGGGTGCGGACCGTGTTGACGAACGACGCGATTTCGTCCGCCAGCGCGTCGCTCTCCTCAAAGTCGATCTGCTCCGCCGAGATCGTTGGATATTTACCCGACGGCGCTGCTGACTTGCGGTAGATCTGAATCTTTCGTTCCTCGTAGTCGACCGAAATGTAGGCGTCAGGCTGGAAGAACCGGATTTTGCGTTGCCGCCGCGGTGCGACCCGGCTGGAATTGAGATTCCCTACCATCCGGTTCGAAAAGCGGACATGCGCCGTGGCGACGTCGATCGTGTCGGTCAGAACCGCGACTCCGGTGGCTTCAACCTTTACCACGTCCGCCCCGGTCAGACTGACAATCACGTCGATGTCGTGAATCATCAGATCCAGGATCACGTCTACGTCCGTGCCACGCTCGGTGAAAGGTGCCAGCCGGTCGCACTCCACAAAACGGGGATTTTTCAAGATCGCGCGCAGGCCGATAATCGCGGGGTTGAAACGCTCCAAATGACCGACCTGGAGAATCCTGCCCGAGGCGTGCGCGATCGAGACCAGCTTGCGGGCCTCTCCCACCGTCGCGGTCATCGGTTTCTCGATTAGTACGTCGATCCCCGCCCGCAACAGGTCGGCGGCGACCTTAAAATGCGCGCTCGAAGAAGCGGTCACGCTGGCCAAATCAACGCGGCCCTTGAGTTGGCCGTGATGAACCAAGGCTTCCGCGCCATTCTCGGAGGCTACGCGGCGCGCATGCTCACGGTTGATATCGACTACGTGGGCAAGCTTCACGCCCGCCATCGCGCGGTACTTTTGCGCGTGAAACGATCCGAGCCGGCCGGCCCCGACCACCGCCGCGCGAAGTTCAAGCATATCCGAAGACCGTCACCCCGCGGCTATCCGCGAGTTCCAAAGTGCGCCCTCGTTCGAGGATCATGGTCGTCCCCGCTTCGATTCCTATCATGGCCGCGTCGATTTCGCGCAACAGTTCGATAGTTCGGGGACCAATCGCTGGCCGATCGAAGCGGAGATCTTGACCCGGCTTGGCGGCCTTCGCGACCACTACACGTTTGCCTTGCACCGCTGCCGCCCGCCGCAGCGTCGCGTCGGTGCCCTCGACTGCTTCGATCGCTGCTACCACCCCGTCGCGTACTGCCACTGCCTGTCCGATATCAAACCTCCCCAGCGCCCGCGCGACATCGAAGGCCAGCGCCAAATCCTTCAACTGAGCTGTGGTCGGCTCTGGCCCGGCCATCCGCCCCGCTACGGCCAGCGCCTGGTCGATTAGGAATATCGGGTCAATCACTTCGATCCCTTCTTGCTCGATCTCGCCCGCCACGCCCCGCAGTACCGCATCGTCGCTGGTTCGGCCGAGTTTGACCAGCATCGCGATCGCGCGCGCGTCCGGAGCGAACGAATCGCGCAGACGGGTACGTGACACGCCGCCCGCCATGGCCGCCGTCTTGATGCCGGCGGCCTTCAGCACGTCGAGCAACTTCTGGATTTCGCCGACTCTGATCCAGGTGATCTCGTCACACAAGCCCGGAAGCTCCGGCAGGGTCTCCTCCTGATGGGCGACCGCGACTACCTTGATGCCGCGACGACGCGCACCGCGAGCGACCTCGACGGGGTACGATCCGTTGCCGGCGATTAGGCCAAGCCTATTCAGCATCTCGCCCGACCACCCCGCGCTCGGAGCGACTGATGAAATCGAGCAGGCGGCGCACCTCCGCGACGGCCCCGTCCTGTTCGAGCACCTGCTTTACCGCATCCGCGCGCAGCAGCTTCGAGTAAAAAAGCGTCCGAAAGGCTCGTTTGAGGGCGCCGATGGTCTCGGCGCTGAATCCCCGCCGCTCCAGGCCAATCGTGTTGGGACCGACCAACCGCGCGCGGTCACCCGCGACCATCGAGTAGGGCGGCACATCCTGAGCGATCTTCGATCCGGCCGCGATCATCGCGTGCGCCCCAATCCGGCTGAACTGATGGATGCCGGACATCGCCGCCGCGACCACCCACTCTTCGAGTACGCAATGGCCGCCGAGTTCGGTCGAGTTCGAGATGATTGAATGATCGCCCACCATGCAATCATGGGCGACGTGCACGTAGTTCATCAAAAGCGTGTGATTTCCAATGCGCGTGACCATTCCTCCGCCCAGGGTCCCGCGATGAATGGTGACGAACTCTCGAATCTGATTGTCGTCGCCAATCTCCAGGCGCGACGGCTCACCACGATACTTCAAGTCCTGCGGTGGCGCTCCGATCGAGGCAAATTGAAAAATATGATTGCGCGCGCCGATCGTGGTAGGCCCCTCAATTACCGCCTGCGGTCCTATCACGGTGTCCGGGCCGATTGAGACGTTGGCGCAGATCACCGCGCCGGCACCGACCCGCACGGTCGAATCGAGCGCCGCTTCGGAATCAATGACTGCCGCGCGATGGATGCGCGGCTCTATGGCGACACCTCGCTTACTTCCATCGCTGAAAGATCGGCTTCGGCGGCGACTTCGTCGCCGACCTTGGCGAGGCCGTGCATTTTCCAAAGGGGACGATGATAGCGCTGCAGTTGAACCTCCAAGCGTAGCTGATCGCCTGGAAGCACCTGACGGCGCAAGCGCACTTTATCGATTCCGGTGAGCATAAAGAACGCGCCGCTGCCGGCCGCTCCGGTACTCAGCGCCAGCACGGCAGAGGCTTGGGCTAGCGATTCGATCACCAGCACGCCCGGCATCACCGGACGACCGGGAAAGTGACCTGCAAAATACGGCTCGTTGAACGCGACGTTCTTAATCGCCGCGACGTGCGTTTTGCTCAGTTCCAGGACGCGATCGATCAACAGAAACGGATAGCGGTGCGGCAGCAGAGCCAGGAGCTGATCGAGGTCAGGTACTTTTATGTCGTCTGGCAAGGCGGGTTGATTTACTTTGAAATCGTGGAATGCTTCGCCGCCGCATCTCCAAAACTGCTGCCGCGCGTCGCGCCTGCGGTCTCCTGACCGCCGGCATCCTCGAGCGAACTGACTCTGGGACCCAGGGCGTTGTAGGTCCGAATCACCTCGTCCGTGATGTCAATCGACTGCGCACCCCACAGGATACTGCCCTTTTCGAAAACCAAGGTGAAGTTGTCTTTCTCGCCGATGCTGCGAATCACGCGTGCAATATCGCGCACTATGCCGCCGGTGACCTCGTTGTCGCTCTTCTCCAGTTCTTGCTTCGAATCCTGGTAGTCGCGCTCGAAGTCCTTGGCTTTGCGCTCGTATTCGTCCTGCAGGTTGCGCCGCTCATCCTCCTTCATCAGCATGCCTTTCTTCTCAAGCTCTCCCTTGAGCGCTTCGACTTCCTGCTGCTGCTTGGACAGGCGCTCCTCGAGCCGCTCGATTTTTGCGCGAAACTCGCCCTTCGCCTTCTTGCCCGAATCGCACTCGTTCAGCGCCCGCTGGACATCGACATAGGCGATTTTTATATCCGCCCGGGCCGGCGAAACCATCGCCAACGTCATCAAAATACCGCCGGCCAAAAACAATCGCTTCATTTGTCTATCGAACACCTCTGCCAAAAACCCAAGCTCCGCAAACGGGACTTGCACGCTTCGCTTCGCATCCGCGGGCTCTGTCACCGCCATTAAAACCATTTTGGCCGGACCGCGCTAGAGCGGAGAACCGGCGCCAAAGATAAACTGCACCCTCTGATCGGAGGGTCGCGGATTTATCGGCCATGCTACTTCGACTCTGAGCGGCCCGAATGGCGATTTCCAGCGGAAGCCGCCGCCCGCGTCGGCCTGAAGGCTCGTGATGTCGATTGACTGCTGCAGAAAGTACGAGTTGCCGGCGTCCAAGAAAGCCACGCCCCTAAGACCCAGCCCCTCAAGGATCGGGAACGTGGTCTCGGTGCTGACTATTATCTCCTTGCTGCCGCCGACTTCTTCAAAAGATACCGGTTGTCCGAACTGATTGAAGATCGTGACGCGTGGCCCCACCCGATTGAGTTCGTAGCCGCGTAGGTCGTTGATGCCGCCGGGGAAGTATCTTTCGAAGAGCGGCAGTTGGCCGCCGGTTCCGCCGCTAAGGTTCGTCCCGATGCCAAAATCCGCGCCCAGCGAATAGACCCAATTCCCCCACACCGGGCTGTCGATGTAGGACCAGAAAAACCTCGAATGAGCCAGCCCCTTGATGAAATAGTTGGACCCGCCAAGCCCGGCGATCTGCACCGACAGGCTTTGCGTCGATCCGCTGCGAGGATCGGTCGGATTGTTGACCGTAAAGCGCCGGATGGAGGGTATGATCTCGGATGTCTGCGAGTAGCCTTTGAATTGGGTGATTTGAAACGACGTCAGTCCAGTGATGCCCGTGATGCCCACGCTTTCAAACCGGTACTGCAAGCCGGCTGAGACATTCTTGAGCGAGAAGGGTCCGATCTTCTTCAGCCCCAATTCCTCGAAGGGATAGAGCGTCCGGATCGCAAAGCCCGCCGAGCTGCGATTGAAATTCAAGTAGGTCAACTTGGAATAGAAAAGATCGAACCCGGTGTTGAGCGGGATATCTAGAAACCAGGGCTCCGTGTAGCTGAGTATATAGTTTTGAAACAGAAAGCCGACGCTGGCGTCCAGCGATACCGATTCGCCGCCGCCGAACAAATTGGAATCGCCGATCCTGAAACTGCCGAATACCGACGACGAGGTCGAGTAGCCGCCCGCGAGCTGAAACGAACCGGTCTGACCTTCGGTTACGCCTACATCCAGGTTGATCCGGCTCGGATCCTTGCCCTGCGAGGTCGTGATGTTGGTGGCGCTGAAGAAGCCCAGCCGGTCGAGCCGCGCTTTTGACTCGCGAATCAACTCGGCGGAGTACGGTTCTTGTTCCTGAATTTGCATCTCACGCCGGATGACCTTGTCCGAGGTCTTGGTATTGCCGGTGATCTTGATCCGATCGACCAAAACCTCCTGGCCCGGGGCAATCGAGAAGTCGACGTCCACCACGTGATGCAGCGGGTCAAGCCCGGTGCGCGGATCAACGTTGACGAACGCGAAGCCCCGATTCGAGTAGAAGTCGGACAGCGTCAGCACATCGTGCTGCATGGTCGAGCCGCGGAAGATCTCGCCCGGTTTGAGGGTCAACTTGTCGCGGAGTTCCTTTTCCGGCGCCTTTAAGTCCCCCGATAAACTGATCGTGCCGACCCGGTATGGTATGCCCTCGTCGATCGCGATCGTGATGGTGAGCTGGGGACCGTTGCGCGTGATGAGCGGCTGCGCAACGTGCACGTTCAGGTATCCGTTGTCGTAGTAGAAGGCGGTGATCCGGTCGGCGTCCTCCTGCAGCTTTTTGTGGTCGAGGTTGCCGACCCCCGTGAAGAAGCTCAGGAAGTTGTGCGTACCGGTGGTCATAATCGCCCGCAGCCGCCTAGAGCTGAAGGCGGTGTTGCCGGTGAATCTGATATCGGTGATCCGGACCTGCGCTCCCTCGTTGACCGTAAACACCGCTATCGCCGTGTTGTCCGGTTGCGGAATCGCCTTGAAGGTCACCGCGGCGTCGAGATAGCCCTTGTCCTCGTAGATCTTTTTGATTGCAGCGATGGTCTCATCAGCCCTGATCGGGTCGAGAATCGCCCGACTATGGAGTTTGGTTGCCTGCCGCACCTTTTCGTCGGTGCTGCGGACCTTCTTCATCCCGTCGAATCGTACCTGACTAATTAACGGTCGCTCGCGCACGGTATAGACCAGAATCAGCTTACCGCGGTCGTGCTCCTCCGAGGCTTCGACTCGATCGAAGAAGCCCATCTTGTAGATCGACTTGACGTCCGCGTCGACCCGCGACTCGTCGAACTGTTCGCCCGGTTGTAAACTGATATGTACGCGAATCGCGTCCTCCTCGACGCGCTGATTGCCGGCTATCCTGATCGCCGAGATGACATTGGCGCTGGTCTGCGCGTAGGCGGCGCGCGTTGTGGACATCAGGACGCAGACCAGCGACCATGACCAGAACCAGCGAAAGCGCCCAGGGCCGTGTCTGTTGCACCTCGCCGAAGTCACCAAAGGCACCGAAATAAGTCGCTATAAGTATTCAATCGAACGGGGGAAGTAAATCGGCTATCTGCAGGCGCGGTCTTCTAAAGGGTAGCCCGCGCCTCACGAGGCGCAACATCGGACCGCATTTTTCATGCGCTGGGTTCGTCGTACAATCGCCCGTCGCGGAGTCGCAGCGTGCGATCGGTGCTGCGGGCCAAACGCTCGTTATGGGTCGCAACCACCAGCGTTACCCCAAGCTGCTCGTTAAGGGTGTTGAACAACTGCTGCACTTCGTCGGCCGTATGCGGGTCAAGATTGCCGGTCGGTTCGTCCGCCAGCAGCAATCGCGGATGCAACACGACCGCGCGCGCGACCGCGACCCGCTGCTGCTCGCCCCCCGACAATTCCGCCGGTCGCCGCCCCAGCTTATCGCCGAGTCCCACCAGTTCCAGCATGGCGGTGGCCTGCAAGCGGGCTTGGGTCGGCGCAATCCGTCCGATCAGCGCCGGCATCATAACGTTTTCCAGCGCGGTGAAATCAGGCAGCAGAAAGTGGAATTGGAAGACGAAGCCAAGATTGCGATTGCGAAACTCCGACATGGCGCCGGAGTCGAATGCGAAAATATCTTGCCCGTCGAAAATGACCTTGCCGCCGCTCGGTCTTTCAAGGCTGCCCAAAAGATGGAGCAGGGTCGATTTGCCCACCCCCGACTGCCCTACAATCGCTATCCGTTCGCCGCTGCGGACTTCAAAATCAAGCCCCCTAAGCACGCGAATCTCGCGGTCGCCGTCGAAGAAGCTCTTGTCGACGTCGGCGGCCGCGAGTAGGACCGGCGCCTGGGCGGCGGGCAGGGTTGCCGCCTCACTCATAGCGGATTACCTCGACCGGGGAGAGCGACCGCGCTTGCAGCGCCGGATAAAGCGAAGCCCCCAGACACAGGGCGATCGCCGCGAACCCGACGGTTAGAAAATTGAGCGCATACAGGCGTACTGGCACCGCGCTGACGATAAAAATTTCAGGCGGCAGCCGGATGAGGTGGTATCTGCCAATTAGATACGAAATCACATAACCCGTCCCGACGCCGAGCACGGTTCCCACGATTCCGAGTGCTGCCCCTTCGAACAGAAAGATCGATGCGATGGAACGCGAACGCGCGCCCATCGCCTGCAGGATGGCGATTTCCTTGCGGCGCTCCATTACCACCATCACCAGCGTTGCCACGATATTAAACGCTGCGACCAGCACGATGAGGAGCAGGACCAGGAAGTAGGTCAGCTTTTCCTGAGCCAGCGCCATGAACAGACTGGAGTTGTTCTGCGTCCAGTTGGAGATCTCATAACCGGGCCCCGCGATTGCCGCGATCTGTGCGGCGATCGCGGGCGCGTCGAATGGATCGGCCACCCGCACCTCCAGCCCGCTCTCTTGCATCTCATCGCCGGCCAAAAACGCCCGGCCATCTTCGAGAGCAACAATTACGAGCGACGAGTCGTATTCGGCCATTCCCGAATAGAAGAAGCCGCCGATTAGAAACCGGCGCAGCCGCGGCGCGGCAGCGGCCCCGAGACTTGCGGGCGAGACGATCGTCAGCGGGACGCCGACTTGCAGCCCGAGCGAATCGGCCAGCGAGCGGCCGACAATCGCGCCCGGCAGTTCGACCGTCCGCTTGGTGCCGCGGTCGTCAACCTCGAACGGATGCTTTGAGGCGATCGCGCTCAGACCGCCGGCGGTCAGGCTTCGAGCGAGATCGATCAAGACTGGATTATGGAGCGCGACCACGGCCCGCATAGTCGCGCCCGAGACATAACCCGGTTCGCCATTCTGTCCGCCTGCGATCGCCATTACCTGCGCGGTGGAGAACGGCGCGACACCCGTGACCCCCGCTATCGAAGATACGCGCGCTTGCAGTGCCGAAGCGTTCCACGACGGCCAACCCGGACGGACAATGGTGATTTCGGGACTGAACGACAGCAGCCGTTGGCGCAGGTCCTCCTGCAAACCGCTCATCACCGCCAGCACCACAGTCAGCGCGAGTGTGCCGAGCATCACGCCGAGCATCGAAATCAGTGCGATCAGCGAGACAAACCGCTCACGTCGGCGTGCCCTGAGATAGCGGAACCCTATGAGCGTTTCAAACGGCAAAGGAGTCTAGATGAGGAGTTTAAGCGAGAAAATCCATGCGAACCGACGCGCGGACTGCCTCCGAATTGCTGTTCGCGGAGCAGATCGACACAATGCCGGGAGCAGTCAGTCTGTCCCATCTTCATTGAGCGGACAACCTTCTGCAACACGAGTTCATTGCATCTGCGAGGTCTTCTCGGTATGGCTAAGGGAAGTCTTGGTGGGTTTCCCAGCCTCGGCTCAATCGGTCGTTTGGCACGAGAGCCAAGGCAAGGCAAAAAAGGGGAACTGGCAGCGGGAGTCGTGATGAAGCGCTTCTTCAACGGATCAATTGCCCTATTGATGGCAGTCTTGTTGACGACGTCGTTCGCCCGAGTCGCACCGGCTGCTGATGCCGACCCCGCCTCCGACCCGCCCGACGGCAGCGCCAGCGACCCCAGGCCCTCCGACAACAATCTCATCACCATGAACTTTCAAGACGTCGACATCGCCGTGTTGGCGAAGTTCATCAGCCAGATCACCGGACGCAACCTGGTCGTCGACGAGAGCGTGCGCGGCAAAGTCAGCGTCATCGCGCCGACCAAAGTTACACCCGAGCAGGCCTACAAGATCTTCCAATCGGTCCTGCAGGTGAAGGGCTTCACGACCGTCAAGGCCGGCGCGGTTATCAAGGTGGTGCCATCGCGCGACGTCCGCGAATCGGCGGAATTGACTGAATCTCAGCAGCCCGGCGAAAGCCGCGGCGATGAGTACGTCACCCGGATGGTGAAGCTAAAGAACATCGACGTCAATTCGCTGGTCAACGTGGTCCAGCCGATGATTTCGCGCGATGGACTGGTAGCCGCCTTCCCCGAAACCAACACCCTCATCCTCACCGACGATGGATGGAACGTCGAGCGGCTGCTTCAAATTATCGGCAGCCTCGACGCGGAAGGCATCCAGCAGGAGGTGGCCGTGATGCCGCTCAAGCTGGCCTATGCGGACCAGGTCGCCACGGAAATCCAAACCATAATGAATGATCGGGGAGTCGCGGGGGGTGCCACCAGCGGGCAGCGCCCGGGGTTTGGTTCAGTCGCACCCTCGGCGCTGGGTCCCAGCGGAGCTTTCAAGGTCGTGCCTGACGAGCGTACCAACTCGCTGATCGTGCTCGCCGGGGCGCTCCAGATGCGCCAGATCAGGGATTTGGTCGGGAAGCTCGACGTGCATTCGCCCAACGCCACCTCGCGCATTCACGTTTACTATCTCAAGTACGCCCAGGCCCTGGAGATGGTGCAGGTTCTGAGCTCGCTGCTCGGCGGCAACGGGTCGCCTTCCCAACTCGCTCCTCAGACCGGCAAGAGTTCTCTCGGCCGTACTTCTGGCGGCGGATCGGGCAGCTTCTATTCTGGTTTTGGCGGCGGCTCCTCAATGGGTGGGATGTCTGGAATGGGTGGGATGTCTGGTTCGAGCGGCTTCGGCGGCATGGGTGGGCTGTCCAGCACGACCTTTGGCGGCGGCGGCAACAGCGGCGGATTTGGCGGCGCCGGCGGGCTGGGCGGAGGAATGCTCCGCAGCAACTCGGGTTCAGGGTCCGGAGCTACCGGCGCGGTTGGTATCAGCAGCAACGGCGGCGGCGGACCCGGCGCCGATTTTGAGAGCCCGGTACGAATCACCGCCGACCCTGCGACCAACTCGCTGGTAATCAGTGCCTTGCCGCAGGACTATGAAACGCTGCGGACCATCGTCGGCCAACTCGACATTCCGCGCCGTCAGGTATTCGTGCAGGGGGTGATTGTCGAGGTCAGCGAAGAGCGCCAGCGCCAGCTTGGAATAACCTGGCAATCGTACGGCGGCAGCGGCAGCGTGCTCGGCGTCGGCCAGGTCAATTTTGGGCAACTCCAGAACGCGCTGACCAATCCGCTCGGCCTGCAAGGTCTCACGCTCGGATTGGCCTCCGGTGGTACGTGCAACATCCCGGCCAGTTCGACCAGCGGCGGAAGTACCACCACCACGGGCACCACCACGGGAACGATTGCGGTCCCGTGCGACATTGCTCTGATTCACGCGTTGGAGGCGGATACGCATTCCAACGTGCTCTCCGCCCCGACGCTTTTGACGGCCGACAACGAGGAGGCGACCATCGTCGTCGGGCAGAATGTCCCATTCCTGTCCAATTCGAGTGCCAGCGCCGGATTGCCCAATACGATCTTCAGCTCAGTCGATCGCCAAAATGTCGGTATCACGCTTGATATCGTGCCGCAGGTGACCGATGGCGGCTACGTCAAGATGGACGTTTACGAGGAAGTCTCGAACGTGGTTGCGGGTACCGAGAACAACACGCTCGGTCCCACCACTACTATCAGATCGGCTTCGACCACCGTGCTGGTACAGAATCACCGCACCACAGTTATCGGCGGTTTAATTTCCGACGACACGGAGCGACAAAATCAAGGCGTGCCGTTCCTGTCGAAACTTCCGGTGCTCGGAAACTTCTTCAGCGATACCTCGCGCAGCCTCACCAAAACCAATCTGATCGTGTTTCTGACGCCGCACGTGATTCGTGACCGCGAAGACTTGCGCGAGTTGTCGCTCGACGAGCGCGAAAAATTCCTGCGCTCGCTCAACAAACAGGATCGCCACGACTTGCCGATGACCCAGGTGCGCGAGCTTTACAAACCAACCTGGAGCATTCCGGTCTCTCCGGGCGCAGATTTGAGCGCTCCAGCGCCGCCCGTGCCGGGAGATCCGATCAGTGAGCCGCACAGCTCGATTCCCGCCAGCGGCTATGTTCCAGCTCCCCCGAATACCGAAGAAGTTGGACGCGCACCGATCGCCAGGGCCGGATCAGCTCCGACCTCGGCCACCGAATCGCTGAGCGCGACTTTGCCGACCGCTCCACGCCCGATCGGCTCGGCGCCGTCGTCCGCGCCGGTTGCCGGCGCGTCCTCGATCTCCTCTGCGGGCGGGGCAAGCGGGGTAGCGGGCGCGGCTTCCGCGGCTCCGATCGCAGCGGCCGGTACGGTCGGAACTGCCGATGCGGGCTCTGGCGCTGCGACTACCGCAAGTACTTTGCCGGGGTCGGTCGAAAGCGGCGACGGCAAGACCGGCGGGGTTTTTGACGGAGTAACCGGGTTGTTCGGCGCGCGGCCCTAAACCCGGCGGCTTCACACTCAAGCGGCTCGAAATCGTGTTCTGGGGAAGCTGTCCGCGTCGCTCCAGTAACGAGCGCCCGTGAAACTTATCGATCGCAGCGCAGCTGTGTCGATGCGGGTGCTTGCGCGCGCGCAATCGGCCTGAAAGCTTGGCCTGCGCATGGCGCGGCAGAAGCGGGGACTACGCGAGCGGGTCGAATATGCGGCGTTGATGGCACTGAAGGGGGTGCTCGCTCGCCTTCCGCTCCAGCGCGCGGTGCGGCTCGGGGCTGCATCCGGACGCCTCGCGATGGCAGCAGATCGGATAAACCGGCCGGTCGCGACCCGCAATCTGGAAATCGCGTTTCCGGAAAAAGACCCACGGTCGCGCCAGACGATTTTGCTCGCGATGTACCGCAACTTCGGCCGGATGGCAGCCGAGTGGGTCCATTTCGGTGATCTTACCCGCGGCAATATTGCCCAATTTGTTACCTATGAAAATAGGGAGTACTGGGAAGAGGCGCTGCGGATCTCGGGCGGGCGCGGCGTGCTAGCTTTCACCGGTCATTTCGGAAATTTCGAGTTGCTCAACGCGGCTCATTCGCTCTATGGCAATCCCATCGCCTTCGTATACCGGCCGCTGCGAAATCCGTACGTCGACGCGGAGGTCGCTGCCGCGCGAACCCGTTTCGGCGGCCGGATTATCTCCCGCCAGGGCGCCGGACGGGAGATACTGCGCACGCTGCATGACAATTGGATGGTGTGCATTCCGATCGATCTCGACGTTCGCAAGGGCGTGTTTGTTGACTACTTTTCCAAGCCCGCTTCGGCAACCGATGCGATTGCGCGGGTCGCGATGGCCAGCGGTGCGCCGGTGCTGCCCGCTTTTCTGGTTCGCGACGGCGCCAGCACGCGTCATCGGATTAGCCTCTATCCTCCGATCCGCGTAGAGCGCCGGAGCGATCGGTACGAAAGCGTGCGCCAGTATACGCAGCGCTTCACCACTATCTTCGAGGAGATGGTGCGACGCCACCCCGACCATTGGAATTGGATTCATCGGCGGTGGAAGACCCGGCCGCCCGGTGAGGAACGGTTCTACTAAGCCGGGGATCTAATCGTACCGGCGCTTCGCGGATCCGGCCTTCTTTGGACGGTGCGCGTGGGCTACCATTTTTCTGTGACCCGATCCAAATCAGAGGAATCAAAGGCGCCGCCGCTTGCGAATCGCAACGGTACGACTGGGCGAATCCCTACGATCTGCTTTCCATCGTGCGGGTCGATTTGCAATGTGCTTTGGTGGGCCTCTTCAAGACCGGTTCGATCGGCGCAACGCGAGACCTCGGTTAAGACTGATAAAGTCTAAGCCTGCCCATTTAAAGCGTTTAGTCCGGCCGCTTTTTTTAACCTATCTCGGCACGCCAAGCCGTCAGCCAAGCAGACGAATCCGAGCTGAAGCGCCTTCTCTCGCAGGCTTGGTCGAACCATCGGGTCGTACAGGTCGATAAGATCGGCCGCCAATCAGCCCGCTGGTCCAAAGGGCCGGTGGTCAGAGGTCATAGGTTGGCGGCGATGGCGGCGGTGAACTCGGTAGAGCTCGCGGAGCCGCCCTGATCGGGGGTTAGCGTGCGCCCGTCGCTATACACTTTGTAGGTCGCCGATCTCAATCGGGCGGACGCTGCAACAAAGCCGAGGTAGTCCAACATCAAGGCGGCCGAAAGGATCGTGGCGGTGGGGTTGATGATGTGGCGTCCCACGATGTCGGGCGCGGTTCCGTGAACCGACTCGAAGTAGGCGTAGGCGTCGCCGTAGCATCCGCTGGGCGCCAGGCCGAGTCCGCCGATCAGGCCGGCGGCTGCGTCGGAGAGGATGTCGCCGTATAGGTTGGGCATCACGACCACATCGAGGTCGTGCGGGTTTTGGACGAGCCGCCGCGCGAAATCGTCAACGATAAACTGTTCGTATACGAGTCCGGGATGCGAGGCGACGGTTTCTTCAACGATCCGGCGGAAGAGGCCGTCGGAGTCGCGCAGCATGTTGTATTTGCAGGCGCAGGTCAGCTTGCCCGGATGTCCATCGGCTTTGCGTTGAAGCGCCAGCTTGCAGGCGAACTGGGCGACGCGCCGCGAGTTCCGTTCGGTGATGACCTTGATTGCGTACTTGCCGTTCTGCGAGGTATCGATCGGCACCCGGATGTTGCGATTGATCAATTTCAGCGGAGCAAGATCGCTCAACGGCCCCTCCGCGCCCACGTAGAGGTCTTCGAGGTTTTCGCGCACGATCACGAAATCGATTCCCTGGGGACGTGCCAGCGGGCTACGGAAGCCCTTGGCGTATCGGGCGGGACGGACATTGGCGTAGGTTTCCTTGAACCATCGCAAGTAGGCGATGCCGCCGGTTTTGCCCGAGGTCGAGCCGAACAGCGTGGTGTCGGACGCATCGACGGCGGCGCGGACCTGCTGCTCGGTTTCGCCGCGAACCCATCGATCGCCCGGCGGGAACTCGGTGAACTCGATGTCGAGCTTGAGCTTGCGGATCAGGTCGAGGGTTGGATACATCGCTTCGGGTGACGCGTCGTCGCCGGGCAAAACTACGACTTTTTTCATCGGCTCAGAATCTCCTGCCCGTAACCATAGCGCAAAGCGCGATTAGATCACGCGTACCGGAGTCGCGTCCGGCCTTGCCCGCGAGTCCCTGCGCCGTCCCTTTTTGATCAGACGCGGCGGCGGGGTTGGGAACTGGAAGGGCGAGGAAGGTAAGCGGTGTGCGGACAAGGGTGGGGTCTGAAGCCACGGGATGGCGGCCACGGGAATTGGCCGGAACCTCTCGAGATTTGATTGGTTTCCCCAGCGTCTGCGTTTGGCGATCGCAAACTAGTCTGAACCCTCGGTCTGCCGGTTCGCAATCGCACGCGATTCCCGCAGAGCCGCCGGGGACAAGTGGGGCACTAGTTGCAAGTGCCGCCGAGGCCGAGACCCCAGGGTCTCGAAACCACGAATTTCTCAATAATCGCCACGAGACAATACCATACCGGGGCGCGGCCTTAGACCCCGGAATGAGTGACGGCACATGCACTGGTCTATCTCGAGGCGAAACGCATCAATCGGGGGTGCGAGCCCATATCGATAGGCGGCGAACGCGCGCGATTAGAATGCAAAGGTTTGGCGAGCGAACGGTCGGCGCGGAAGGTCCTGAAGGGTTGCCTGGGCCCGCGAACCCATTAGGTGTCGGTCGGCTTACGGTGTCGCAAGATGGCTGCGCGGTTGAGGTGGCCGGCGGGAGTGCGCGGCAGTGCATCGAGAAATTCGATGTCATGCGGCACCTTGTAGCTGTCGGTCACCCGGAGCAAGTGTTCGCGAAGCTCACGTGCGAGCCGGTCGCGCGCGGCTTCGCGATCGTAATCGGACCGATCGGTGTTGAGCTGGCTGAGTAGGCCCGGTTTCAGTTTCACATAGGCCTTCAGGATCGGGCCGCGGACGGGATGATGAGCCGAGAAGACCGCAGATTCCATCACGGCGG
>DASXNP010000280.1:0-2872 GCA_036494985.1 Binataceae bacterium (SeqCode) | reverse complement strand
CGTGGACGCCGGGCGCCTGGGTGAGAGGCCGCGCCATCGCGAATCCAATCAGGATCGGGAATACGGCAGACGCTAGGATTGTTAGCGGAAGTGCGCGCGCACTAACGTCTGTGGGCTCGGCGTCCGGCGCTCGGAAGTACTGGACTATCAGCCAACCGCCGCAGATCACGATCCCGACCAGGCCGATCAATAGCAGGAGCGCGAGATCGGGAAGCGCCAACGCCCGAAGCGCCCACGGACTCAAATAGCGGCGATTCACGAGGTCCTCGAGATCGTGAACGATCGGCGACGCGCTCGGGACGAATACCCACGCATTGTTGGCCACGATTCCTGCGGCGGTTCGTTTGGGTTCGATGGCGGCAACGTACACGGAGACGCCGATCAGTTGCACGATGAATCCGATGAACATGACTGCGGCGACCGCGATTGCCGCCCGACGTGGCGCGCGATCGACGGCCATCTCGAATGCCGGGATTGTGAGCGGCATCAGCAGCACGATCGATTCCAGCATGTACCTCGGACCATAAGACAGATCGCCGCTCCAGGTCTTGTTGGACGCGATCATCAGCAGATGCGCGACTGCGGCGAGGAGCAGCGTCGTCGTCTCCAGCGGCCATCGGCGCCAACACTTGCGGCCCACCATCAAAATAAGAACCAGCGGCGGCGCGAATACGAAGACACTCAGCGCGGGGCTGAAAAGGTAGCCGGCGATCGCCTTTGCGATTTGGGGAACGTCGAGCACGAAGCGCGCTCGATCCTCCCAGTAACCGAACTGGGTAACGCTACCGAATCTCAGGTAGTTGAAGTACATCGAGCCGGCCACTGCGCCAATCGGGCCGGCCGCGGCGAGAATCGTTCGACGGATCATTCGCGAGATTCGATCGGGCAACTCCCGAATCAGGTTCCATGCGACCGCTGCACCGTAAAGCCATATGATGATAGCGGCGGGAACCGCGTCCGGACGAGCCAATATTGCGACGCCGAGACTTAAGCCTCCGAACAAAGCTGCGCTGCCGATATCTTCGGTTTTCTGTCGCAAAAAAAAGTAGAAGGCGAGGATTACCATCAGCCCGTCCAACTCGTGCTGATAGAAGTGCGTGGCTTCCGACATCACCAGAGTCGAGAGCCCCGCGGCTGCGGCCATCAACAGTGCGGCGCGTCGATTCGGTGAAAGTTGCGCGCCGACCATGAACAGGACGGCGACAATTGCGCCTCCCGCTAGCGCATTGACAATCAGCGCGGCCGAGATTGCAAGCCGTCCGCTCCATCGCAGCGGATGTTCAGGTGGGCCGATCGGAGGGCCTGCGAGCCGTCCGCCGTCGATCGATCCGAACGCGTCGTCAAGTTTGATCCCGAGATAAACGAACGGGAGCGAAACCATCGGCAGGCCGGGTCCCTTTACCGTGTACCAGTTGCGGCCGCGGCCGAAGCGCGCGTCGACCATCACCGGGATGTCGATTGAGTGCCGGAGGATCAGCGCCTGCGCGGTCTCCTGCTCCATCACCTCGTCGACCGCGAAGAAATTGCCGGGGCCGATCGCGAAATAGAAGCACGCGAACGTGATCAGCAGCACCAACTGCAGTGGGCAGAGTCGCGCAAAACGGTACAGTCGCGTTTTTGCTTCGATTGCGTTCAGCGGCGTCCCCTCCAGCCGAGCCCGCGCGTCGATCGAGCAGACTACTACTTCGCCGGACAGAACAAATCCACTCCGTTGCCGGACGGGTCCGCCATGTTGGCCAGCGCGCCCTTCGCGCTATGCTGAATTTCGCCCTCGAGCTTGCCGCCCGCATCGACGGCGCGTTTCACCGCCGCGTCGATATCATCGACAGTGAAATCAAGATGGACCGGCGTCCAGTGCCGGCGGTAGTCGCGCGAGATTTGTCCCTGCGGACCAGTCGGCGCCTTCATGATCCAGCAGGTCTGTTCGCCAATCTTGACCTGCGCCCAGTCAGAATGGTGTTCGACCACTGTCAAGCCGATGCCGCGCCCGTAAAATTCAACCGCGCGATCCACGTCGTCAACGTCGATGCAGATTGAAAATTCCATGAGTGCCTCCCTTGGAGAGCTTTGCGTGATCTCCGCACCGTCCGAGCAGATGCGGAATCTTGAATCGCGCTCAAAAAATGCGCGCGCGGAACAAGGTCCCTCTCCTTAAATCCTTTCCCGGCTGGGAGAGGGGAAGAGGCGGCGAGCAGTTATGCAAAGGTCTCCTCCGGGAGAGGGGAAGAAGGAGCGACATGGCTATACGTGCACCAGGATTTTCTCGTGCAGGTCGCGCATCAGTTTTTCGTTCTGCCCTACTTCACCGGTGAAGATCATTTGCGACGTGCCCCAATCCTTTGCGCGCCGCTTGAGCTCGACGATGCATTCCTCGGGCGTGCCGATCAGCATCATCGGCGACGCCAAAAGATCGTCGGCGGTCTGCTGGAACATCTGCGCCATCATCTCGGCAGACTTGCGGGTGGCCTCTTTCGACTCCGAAATAATTGTCGCGAAAATAAAATTGCTGATGCGCACCGCGTCAGGCTTGCGGCCCAGCCGCTTCGCTTCTTCGCGTACGAAGCTGACCTTGTCGCGGAACGACTTGTCGTTGGTGCGCTTCACAACTTCCATCGAGATGTGTCCGCGCTTGCCGGCTTCCGGAATAATGTTGATGTAGTCGGCGTACTTGGCCGCGATGCGCAGAAGACCTTTGCCGCCGCCCCCGAGGATTATAGGCGGATGCGGCTGCTGAATCGGCTTCGGCCACAGGATCGCATCCTTGAGATGATAAAACTCGCCGTCGAAAGTCGTGCGATCGTTTTTCCACAGCGACAGGATGACGGCGATCGCCTCGTCGAGCATCCGCAGCCGCTCGGCTATTGGCGGAAAC
>DASXNP010000279.1:0-1992 GCA_036494985.1 Binataceae bacterium (SeqCode) | reverse complement strand
GGTTTCCGGAGTCGGTTTGCAACTCCTGCGTAATCGCGGCTGCGCGCAACTCCAAGTCGCGATAGCCGGCCTGGGCAACTTGCGCGGACGCGCGGTCCATGTCGCGGTGGGCTGCGTCGAAATCACCCAGAAGGCTCCGGCAATTGCCCTCCTCAAGAGTTGCCTGGCCAAGAATCCACGCATACTTCATTGCGCGCGCATTCTTTTCGACGTCGACTGCTTTTTGGAGACACTCGGGCGCACCCTCTACGGCCCGGTGAAGAGCGTAGGCGTGTTCGAGGTCCGCGCGCAGCGCACCGGCACGGTCGCCAGTGGCCCGCAGATCGCGAGCGGCCTCCGGTGCCTTTACGAGAGCCCGGTCTGACTCGTCGGCCAGATTGGCCTTCAGAGCCTCCGCGAGTGCCGCCAGGCCAAGGGCCAGCCGATCGCTTCTCGGCGTTGCGAGTACATCCCGCAGCCAGGGATCACTGTGGCGGCTATCGAACCTGGCGGCCAGCGCGCTCAGGGCACGCTCGTAATTCGGGTTATTCCAACGGTTCGGCAGCCACTCCGTCACGACCAGATCCAAGTAGCTTTCGGGTTCCACGTCGTCACCGCCGGCGATCCTCTGTAACAACAGTTCCGGACGATCGGAGATCCGGGCCAGGGCTGTCTGCCGCACTCTTCTCTTCCGCTCCAGTTCGTCCAGCCTGCGCCGCGCTTCTTCCCGCCACGCGCCGTCTCGCTCCACTTCGAGGTATCGACGCCACTCGAGTGCGCCATCCTCGTACAGGTACATGCGGTCATACACAACGGCCCGGTTAAAAACAGCCTCTGGAGAATTCGGCGTTGCCTTCAGCGAGCGGCTGAGGTACTCGATGGCGTAGCCGTAATCCACAGCCCGGTTTTGGGCTTCCGCGCGCAAGGCGTAAGCGACGCCGACATCCGCCAATAGACTGGGATCTCCGGGCTCCTGCGCCTGCGCGCGCTCCAGCGTGGCGATGGCGGTGTCGGGATCCCATGCCAAGAGCTCGGCGCGAGCCCTCAATTGCAGCCACCTTCGGCTGGAAGGGTCATTCTCGAGTTCGCGGGCGATCCGGGCTTCGGCCTCGAGCAACTCTGAAGGACGCTGAAAGTGAGAGCCTGCGGCCGCTCTTTCCAGGCGCACGGCGGCGTGCCCGGCGCCTGCGATGCGAAATTCAAACGGCCGCTGCTGGGTGTAAGCTTTGGCAATCAGCCGCGACGGGTCGTTCGCGACTCGGAGATGCCATCCCAGCCACCCCGCACCCACGGCCACGACCGCCATACTCACCAGCCATGGCGCAACCCTGGTGGGTATCAACTCTCCTCGCCGCGAAGTTTCAACCTCTTGCCTGGCCATCTTGCTGTTACTCCAGCTTCGAACTGTCCAAACTCGTCTCCCCGCGCCCGAAAACTGGAACGCCCTGCCCGCGGAGTTCCTGCGGATTCTCTGCTAAGTCGTCCATCACGATCCGGCACTCAGCCTCTATAACGAAGTCGGGGAGGAATTTCCTGTCGAACCTTTCGGGTTTGACGGTGCGAGGCGGAGACGAACGTGGTTCGTCAGCCGCTGGAGGACGCTCTCCACCCCTTTCGGTCCTAGTCCTATGGCGGTTATCGCCGCGATCGCGCGTGCCGTCATCCCATGCCGGTAGTGCAGCCAGAAGATCCGCCGGTCCCGTTCCCGTGTGGCGGGCTCGGAAGCGACAGACAATTGCTCGTCGATTTCCCTAAGGAGCACTCCGCGTTCGGATTCCGGCAAGCCTTCGCGGCCGGCCAGGGCGCTGTCCGCGTAGAGATCGAACGCGGAGTCCAATTTACCTGCTCCCCGTTTTGCCGCCAGGCTGATTCGGAAATGATCCTGGGCCACGCTGAAGGCCACCGTCTTGAGCAAGCCGAAGATCGCATCAGGTGTTTGGGCGTGGAACTCGCGGAGGATCCGGCAGCGATTCGCGCACACCTTCAGAAATGTCTCCTGTATCAAATCGTCAA
>DASXNP010000278.1:0-4024 GCA_036494985.1 Binataceae bacterium (SeqCode) | reverse complement strand
ATCGCTGGCTTGCTTTGCCTGGTCAAAGCATACTCGGAACGCTTGATTAGCAGAGCCTACTTATGCTCTACTTAGCTTAATAGTCGTAAGAGGTCTTGAATGCCCGAACTAAGAAAAGACCCAATTGTCGGTCGCTGGGTTATTATTTCAACCGAGCGCAGCAGGCGGCCTTCAGATTTCACTCATGGGGGTCCACCCCGCAAGGGTGGGCCGTGCGTTTTCTGTCCCGGCATGGAGCATCTGACCCCGCCGGAGGTGTTGTCCTATCGGGAGGGCGGTTCGCAGCCCGATACCGCCGGATGGCGCATCCGTGCCGTCCCCAACAAGTTCCCGGCGCTTAGGGTTGAAGGCCCAATGGGACGCCGCGGCGAGGGCCTGTATGACCTGATGAACGGTATCGGCGCGCACGAGGTGGTAATCGATACCACCGACCACGATCGTGGCATGGCGGATCTCGAACCCAATCAAATTGAGGAGGTGCTTTGGGCCTACCGCGATCGGGTTCTCGACCTCTCCAAGGACGAGCGCCTGCGTTACCTGTTGGTCTTCAAGAATCATGGCGCCGAAGCCGGCGCCAGCCTGGAGCATCCACACTCGCAACTGATAGCCCTGCCTATCGTGCCACTGAGCGTCCAGCAGGAGCTCGCGGGCGCGCTGGACTACTTCGCGCTGAAGGAGCGCTGCATCTTCTGCGACATCGTCGATCAGGAGAACGGTGATCGGCGACGAATGATTTTCGAGAACGACGGCTTTATCGTCACCACGCCGTTTGCATCGCGGTTCCCGTTCGAACTCTGGATCCTGCCCAAGAATCACGGCTCGCATTTCGAGCATGCCGGTTCGCAGGAGTACAGGTCGCTCGCGCACGCGCTCAAGGCCGGCCTGCAGGGACTCAAGCAGGCGCTCGATGATCCTCCGTTCAATTACATCATTCACTCGGCTCCGCTGCGCGAACCGCAGAGCAAGCACTACCACTGGCATCTCGAGATCACGCCCGCGCTAACCAAGGTGGCCGGGTTTGAGGTCGGCACCGGGTTCTACATCAATCCCATGCCGCCCGAGGATGCTGCCGCCCATCTGCGCCGCGTGGTCAACGGGGGAGAGGTCATCGAGCTTCGCGCCGTCGGCGCCGCATAAGTCCTCGCGCTTGCTTCCATTTTCGCAGGGTACGGTTTCGACCAGCAGCGAAGAATGCGAGTCTTTGGCCTGGTGCCTTACGTGCCATGGTGGCGCGGCGTGGTGAGCGAGGTTTTCATCAATCCAATAAATTCGTGCCAATAAATTCGTGCCAATAAATTCCTCCCAAATTGCGATAGTCGCCGCCGAGATGACGCCCTACGCTAAGGCCGGCGGCCTGGCCGACGTGATCGGCGCGCTGCCGGCGGCTCTCGCCGAGCGGGGCGCGCAAGTCTCGGTCATCTTGCCGGGCTACAAGCCCGCGCTTGAGAGGCTAAAGACCGAAAGGATCGCGCAAGGGCGGGCAGTCAAAGTGGGAAGCGAACCACTAGGGTTCGGCGTCCTGCGCGCGAGCGGGACCGGCGCGGTTTCGATTTTCTTGATCGAAAACGAGAAATTCTTCGGCCGCGACGGGGTCTATGGCGAGAAGGGTGCCGACTATCCTGACAATCTGGCTCGCTTCATTTTTTTTGGCCGCGCCGCCGCACAGGTTCTGGGTGATCATGTCGGACCCGACGTAATCCACTCTCACGATTGGCATGCCTCCGTGCTCCCGATCGTGATTCGCGCCGATCCAGCACTGCGGGGCGCGTTTGCGAATACGGTGTCGGTCTTCACGATTCACAACCTCGCCTTTCAGGGAATCTATCCCCGCACGGACTATGAGCTATTGAACCTCGATCCGCGCTGGTTCTCGATCGATGCTCTGGAGTTTTACGGTCAGATGAATCTGATGAAGGGGGCGATCATGCTCTCGGACGCGGCCTCGACGGTCAGCCCGACCTACGCTCGCGAGGTGACCACCGGTCCGGAGCTCGGGTTTGGCCTCGAAGGCGTGCTGCGGGCGCGCGGCGACCGCTTCCTGGGAATCCTCAACGGCGCTGATTACAACGAGTGGGATCCGGCCACCGATGCTTTCATCGCGGCGCGCTATTCGCCCTCAGACTATTCTCGCCATAAGGCCATGTGTACCCGCGACCTTCGCAAGATCGCCGATTTTCCGCTGGTCGATCGGCGTCCGCTGGTCGGAATGGTCACCCGCATGACGCCGCAGAAGGGCTTCGATCTGCTCTCGGATGCCCTCGACGCGATCCTGGCCGTGGATCTCCAATTGGTGATTCTCGGCAGCGGTGACCCAGCCACCGAGAAACGGTTTAAGCAGGCCGAACAACATTATCGCGACAAGCTGCGGGTAATCATCGGCTTCGATAACACGGTTGCACATAAGGTTCAGGCGGGGTGCGATATGTTCCTGATGCCCTCGCGTTTTGAGCCCTGCGGGTTGACCCAGATGTACGCGCTGAAGTACGGCACCGTGCCGGTGGTGCGCTCTACCGGGGGTCTCGCCGATACCGTGTCTGAGTTCGATCCACGCACCGGAGCGGGCAACGGATTCGTCTTCGCTCGCTACGAACCGGACGCGCTCGTCGGTGCTTTGGCCCGCGCCGTGGGCGTTTTCAATCGGCCCGACTTGTGGCCTCAGCTCCTTAAAAACTGCTTCGCGGCCGACTTCTCCTGGAATCATGCCGCCGAGCGCTATCTTGCGCTGTTCGACCGCCTGCGCCGCACGCCGCCTAGCGGTCCGACCCCGCAATGACCAATCGGCGGGTGCTCGCCTACGCCGACGGATCCTGCCTTGGAAATCCGGGACCAGGTGGATGGGGGGTAGTGATCGTTCACCCCGACGGAAAAGAGATTGAACTGAGCGGCGGCGTTTCGAGGACCACCAACAACCGGATGGAGCTGATGGCAGCGATTAAGGCGCTCAAGCAAATCGAATCCGGGTCAGAAGTGGTTTTGCGCAGCGACAGCCAATGGTTGATCAACACTATGAATCGCGGATGGAAACGCAACTTCCACCGCGATCTGTGGCAAGAACTGGATGCCGAAACCGGCGCTCGTAAAGTCACCTATCAATGGGTGCGCGGCCATGCCGGCGATCCGCTCAACCAACGCGCCGACGCGCTCGCGCAGGCCGCCGCAAAGGCTCAGCGCGCGGCTTTAACCTGAGGTGTCGGCTCCTCTTCCCCCAGGACGTCGCCCGCACCGTCGAGCAGCTGCTCCAGTGTGATCGAACCCAGCATCTGAGACTCGCCGTGGTTGACGTACCGCAGTACCGCCATCACGCGTTCGTCCCCATGTGCAACCTGTTTACTCGCCGCGCCGGCAGCCTCGAACCACTGATGGATCGTGACCCGCGACGGCTCGCGCGCGAGGAAAAGGCCCGTGCCAGCCTCACCGCCCACAGCTTCCACAATCAGGCCGGCATCGATGAGCCGACGCAAAATCGGCATCAGGACGAGTTCGGTGATGCCGAGTTCCGCTGACAAGCTGTGAGAGCTGACCGCCGTAACCTGTCCCCGCATTCGTTCGGCGAGCCGCAAGCCGATCAGCAGTGTTACCGTCCGCAAGAAATTCGGCGAGCGGTGATCAAGATTGAAGCCGTGGGTTCCGCGCTGCGTGGCAACCACGATTTCGCCACCGAAGAGCACGATTGCCCAGTTCATGTAGATCCAGACCAGCAGCAGGGGAATCGTCGCCAGGGCACCGTAGAAGGCCCGATACGCGCGGAAGCCGTACTGGAAGTTGACATACGCCCCTTGCGCGACCTGAAGCAGCACCGCGGCAACGAACGAACCGATCAGCGCCGAGCGCCATCGAACGTGAGTGTTTGGAAAGAACACGTAGAGAAAAAGAAACCCCATCCAGACCATTAGATTGGATACGATCCAGCCCAGTATCGTGACGCTGGGCAGCGCGGCGGACAGGTGATTTCGAGCACTGTTGGCGGCCACCAGAATCAGCGGCAGGGTGAAGGTTACGCTTAGATAATCGGAGAATTTCCGCA
>DASXNP010000277.1:0-12451 GCA_036494985.1 Binataceae bacterium (SeqCode) | reverse complement strand
CAATTCTGGCCGGTCGGCAGAGATTTGCAAAGGCGAGCGCTTAAGCTTGCTCACCTTGGCGCAATCGCCTCACGATAGATCGCAGCCTGGCCGGCACCTTCCGCCACCGAAACCTCGATCGATTCGATTCCACCCAGCGCCGATTGCGAAGCCAGCGCGTCGTGCAGCTGCTGCCACAGATAGCGCGCCAGCTCCTCCGCCGAGCTGTGTACGATAGGCAACACGCACGCGTCACTGGTGGGAATCACAAACTCGTCCTGCTCGTACCTTATTCGCAGGCTCGCGCCTTGGTTCTCGATGGTGAGGCAATCGCTCCGACCAGGAACGATCGTGCGCTCGTCGAGCCGGTCGACCAGCTGTTTGGTAAGCCTCTTGATCAAACCGAAGTCGAGCACGTAGCCCGTTGCCGAAAGGCTGCCTTCGACGCGCACGCCGACCTGATAGTTGTGGCCGTGCAGCGGCTCGCGAAATCCAGGATAGGCGATAAAATGTGCGGCCGAGAATTTCAAATTCTCTTTCGCGACGTAGATCGAAAAGCCTGACTTCACAAGCCGATCCGGCGCCGGCGCGCCCGAGCCGATCGCAGCATTCGAGAGAATCGACCTTCCGCTACGGGTGCGAATGCTCTCGCATAGGCCGCTTCGCGAAGCGAGGTCGCTTCAAAAAACCGCAAGCTCTCCGCCGGCGCCGCTGCCGCCACGCGTTGCGCGATCTCTGCGAAAACTCCCGACCCGTCGGCGTTTTCATCGATAAGGTCGTCAACGTTTAACCCATGCATGCCGCCCAGGATACACTCGGTGAAGTAGTCCAGCTGTCCCTCGCGATCCGGCGCAATCCCAAGCGCCTCGGCCACCCCCAGCAGTCGATCCATTGCGAACTCGCGCCGCCGCGAGGTCACCGATCGGTGGCCGCTGCCATCGTAACCCGACCCGATCGCAACCAGCCCGATTCCTGCTCCTTCGATGCCAACGGGATGAAAGATGTAACCCGGTGATGTGTAATTTAACAATCGGTAAAGTTCGCAGCGGTAGCTCAACAGATCGAATCCGGTGCGCTCTGCGATTTCCATCAGAAACTCCCCGAGCGGTCTGCCCGCGCGGTCGGCGATGCCGAGCAACTCGAGGAGCCGGTCCGGGTCGTATTCCTCGCGGCGTGCCAAGTCGGGCGCCTGTGTGCGGTCGAAAGTCAGGCCGAGCGCGCCGATTTCGTTCCCCGCTGCGCGTGGCGCGATCTTGCCCGAGATGGGAACCGAGCGATCGATCGGTTCGATATCCATCGCGAGATATTTTCCATGCTGCGACGGCTTCGCCAGCCCGCGTCTGGCGTTGCTTAAGGCGACGGGAAAGGCATTGCGGGCGGTCAGGCGGCTCTGTCCGCCTCGGCGCATGCCCAGGAGTCCGCAGCCGCTCTGTAGCGACCCATAACCGATGACGAATAGCGTTTCGTTAAGCCGCTTCAAGCCGACTCCGCGACCGCCCCGACCTCACAGATCCTCGATTGGCGGATAGTACTTGCCCGCCCCCAGCGCATCGACGCTGGCCCAGAACTCGGGGCCGCCGGCTTTCAGTGGATCTTCGAGAGCCCACGCCTGGCGCTTGTAGTTCCAGCTCTCGGGGCGCAACCGCTTCGCTTCTGCGAAATATTGCTGCGCCGACTTGGCTTCGCCGCGTTCGGCCAGATACTCCCCCAGTCGGAAATTGGCCGCAGCCCGCACGTGATCGTCGCTGGGGGTATGCATTCTGCGGATTACCTCGGCCGGCGACAACGCGAACTTACTCTTCGCGCCGTTGGTAACCCAATCGCGAAGTCCGTCCTGGTAGCTCTGGCGCTTCGCCATCAGCTCGCCCAGCGCGTCGGGTGGCATCGAGAAGTTGGTCCGGTCCATGGTGCGAAAAGCGTCGGTGACGCCCGCCGGCTCGCTCGGGCGGACGATGCGCTCCTGTTCGTCGATCCAGACCGCCGTCGGCACGTTAACCATATCGTATAGTTCAGCTACAAGATGTTTTTGATCGATCAGACACGGGTAGGTCGGGTTGGCCGCGTCGATCCATGGCTTTGCGGCCGATACCCCCGCGCTGTCGAATGCCACCGCGATCGGAAGGAAGCCCTGTTCCTTCATTTCCTGAAACAGCGCCTGCCACACGGGCAGGTCCATCCGGCATCCTCACCACGAAGCCCACGACGCGAGCAGCACCTTCTTCCCGCGGTACTCGCTCCGTCGATGCATCCTGCCGTTTACATCGGGCAGCTCGAAATCGGGTGCCTCAAGCGAGGTCAGCGCGCGTTTGCGCTCGGTTGCGGACTCCCCGATGCTCCACACCCGATGCTCGTCATCCTTCACGATTGGCTGCCCGAGCAGTTGCGCGAGCGCGGCGAGATTGGCTCGCCGGCCGGCGACGAATTGCGTCTCGCGCCCGGTCGGCACGGGCACGCAGATGTTGCCCTTGCAAAAGCCTTCGGGCTTCTTAACCCAACCACTGATGGCGCTTATCTCGTCGGTATCGATCCAAAGCTGCTCGCCCCGGATTTCGGCCGACTTAAGCGCACTTGCGCGCTCGCCGTAAATCACCGTCAACTGATTGCTGGCCATCGATGAAGCACTCCTCGCTTCGGTAAGCTTAGGTTTGGCTGCGCTTATCGCGCAAGCCGCGCCGATTCGCTCCTCGCCGACGGGTACTTGCGAATCGCCGCTTACTTCGCCTAAGTACCTATCGAAGCGCCGCGATACGACCGCTCATGGTTACGGCGCGGGAGATTCGAAATGCCGCTAGATCCGGAAATCAAAACCGTGCTCGATGCCGCCGCAGGAATGCCGTCCTTGACCGCGGGTACTCCGGCTCAGGCGCGCGCGCAATTCGAAATCTTGCTCAAGACGATGCGCGGCGGGCTGCCCGTCGAGCCCGTCGCCAAGGTAGCGGACCGCTCGATTCCGGGTCCCGGCGGGTCGATTCCGATTCGGGTATACGCGCCGTCGGGCGCAGGCCCCTTCCCGCTGCTGGTCTTTTTCCACGGCGGCGGATGGGTTCTTGGCGACCTCGAAAGTCATGACGGCCTGTGCCGGATGCTGACCAATCAGGCGCAATGCGTCACGGTGTCGGTAGACTACCGGCTCGCACCCGAAGCGAAATTCCCTGCCGCTGCCGAAGACTGTTACGCCGCGACCAAATGGGCCGCCGCCAACGCCAGCGCGATCGACGGCGATTCTTCGCGGGTTGCGATTGCCGGCGACAGCGCGGGCGGAAACCTCGCAGCGGTGGTCGCCTTGATCGCACGTGATCGCGGCGGCCCGCGCCTGGTCTATCAGCTGCTGGTCTATCCGGCGATCGATCCCGCTAGCGATGCTCCCTCACAGAAGGAAAACGCCACCGGCTACCTGCTCACCAACGCCGACATGGTCTGGTTCTGGGGCCACTACCTAGACGGCCCGCACGATGCCGCCAACCCTTACGCCAATCCGCTCAAGGCGAAATCGCTCTCCGGGCTACCGCCCGCGATGGTTGTGACCGCTGGGTACGACCCGTTGCGCGACGAGGGCGAAAACTACGCGATTGCATTGAAGAAGGGCGGCGTGCCGACCACGCTCAAACGCTACGACGGAGCGACTCACGGCTTCTTCGGGCCGTCATACCAAATCGGCAAGGTGGCCGTCGCCGAGGCCTGCAGCGCCCTGCGCCTGTCCTACAAAGAGTAGTTGCGGGACGACTGAGACTCGAAGCGCGGAGCAGCGACTATCCGGCTTACTCGCTTCGCGTCAGGCGGTGGATTGCGCTCAGGTGACGCAGCGCTTCACGCTTGCGTCCGATCTCCTCGTAGAGCTCGGCGAGGTTGCGGTGCGCCTCAAGATTGTCAGCGTCGAGCTTCAACACCCGCAAAAAACTCTTGATTGATTGTTCTAGTCGATCGCACATCCGGTAAATCACACCCACGCGCAGATGCGCTTCGGCGCTGTCCGGCGCGATCGTCGCCGCGTGCAGGTATTGTTTGAGCGCCCCGCGCGGATTGCCGATCTTTTCCAAGAGCGCGGCGAGCTTCATCCGGACCTTGGCGTTGGTCGGCTCGGCGTCGACCATGGTGGAGTAAAATCGAATCGTGCGGGCGGGATCCATTTCTTCCATCCGCTCCGCGTTGTCGAGGATCCCGCTCACCCGAGGCGGTTTCCCGCCATCGACCTCGCGCGCAAACTTCGAGACATCGAAATCGAGCACCTGCTGCCCGCTATCCACCTCGAACTTCACGCCCCCGTCGCGCACGATCAGCCGCCCGTCTTCGGTGAAGAGTTTCAACGATGTCACCCTACGCTCGGGAGTCATTATCGCCCCCAAGCGCTCGAAGCACCGGCGGATCGGCCTCAGATGCCTGTGGGTCGGCAGGAGTTCCTTGGTCAGCCGCATGACCAGCAAATCGTTGAAAGCGAACTGATACCCGCGGCCGTGTTTCTCGGCCGGCTTCACCAGCCGGCGCTTCACCCAGTAGCGAATCCGATCGGGCGAGACCGCGAGTATTCGCGCGGCGGCGCGGGTCGAGAAGGTCTGCTTTGTCGCGCTGCCTTCTTTCATGGGAAAGCTTACGCGCGCAGTATAGGGACAGTTGACGCGCGCCTCAATCTGCCGCGCGCCGTCTTTGCACAGACTGCGGGCGGAATTTCCTACTCCGCGAGCGCCTTGGTCGTCTTGATCAACTGCGCCACGCATCCCACCGCGTGCTTGGCGTTGTCGATGCGCTGGAGCGCCTGTATTCGATCCATCCCCGGTCCGGTCACCCCGAGCGCGACCGGCTTGTTGAACTCGACCGCCAGCTCCGCCACCACGTTGGCGGTAGAGTGCACGATTACTTCGTCGTGCATGGTTTGGCCTTTGATTACCGCGCCCAGAATCGCAACCCCCTCGACATCTTCGCGTTTCAGCAGCGCTTTGACCACCAGCGGAAAATCGTAAACCCCGGGAACGTGCACGATATGACTTACTTCAAGGCCGAGTTCTTTGGCGTGTTCGCACGCCCGCTCGAGCATCCGCGAGGTTACGTCGAGATTGAAATCCGAAACCGCGATCGCGATTTTCAATTTGAACTCTCCGAGTTCTCGAGCGGATCGCGTACCTCTACTCCGCGCTCGCGCAGGTAGCGCTTCAGTTCGGGGATGGGATGGGTTCCGTAGTGCACTATCGACGCGACAATCGCGGCGTCCGCGCCCGCTGTCACGAATGCCTGGCGCAGGTGCTCCGCGTTGCCCGCGCCGCCCGACGCGATCACCGGTATCGACACCGCCGCGGCGACTTTCCGTGTCAATTCCAGTTCGTATCCTGCATTAGTCCCGTCGCGATCGACCGAATTGATACAGAGTTCACCCGCGCCGAGTTTTTCCCCCTCGCGCGCCCAAAGGATCGCGTCTTTTCCGGTCGGTCTGCGCGCGCCATCGATCACGACTTCGTACCCCGAGCGTATCGCATCGCTTACGCGGGTTTGCTTGACTTGCATCGAGAGCACTATACATTGCGCGCCGAACGCCCGCGCGCCTTCGGTGATCAACAAAGGATTTCGCACTGCGCCCGAATCGATCGATACTTTCTCCGCTCCCGCCAGCAGCACCGCGCGCATATCTTCAAGCGTGCGCAGTCCGCCCCCGACGCTGAACGGGATGAAGATTTCCTTGGCTACCGCCTTGACGACGTCGATCAGAATACCGCGCCGTTCGTTCGACGCAGTAATGTCGTAGAACACGATCTCGTCGGCTCCCTGCTCGTAGTAGTAGCGCGCCATCGCGACCGGATCGCCTACCTCGACGTTGTTCAGAAACTCGACGCCTTTGGTCACCTTGCCGTCGCGCACGTCAAGGCATGGAATGATCCGCTTGGCCAGCATCGAGTCGATCAAGCCGCCATTTTGCAGAAGTTGTCGAGAAACCTAAGTCCTGCGGCGCCGCTCTTTTCCAGATGGAATTGCGTTGCCACTAAATTTCCCTGCGCGATCGCCGCGGCAAATCTCAATCCGTACTCGCCTTCACCGATCACCACCTCGGGGTCATCGGGAATTGGATAAAACGAGTTTACGAAGTAAAAGCGCGTGTTGTCCGGCACGCCCTCGAATACCCGATGGCGGCGTAGCTGCAGCACTCGGTTCCATCCGATTTGCGGCACCTTTAGCACGCGCCCCTCAATCGAGGTAGGATACTTCGCGACCCGCCCGCGAATCACACCAAGGCAATCCTCCTCGTCCTCGTCGCTATGGTCGAACAGCACCTGAATTCCTATGCAGATTCCCAGAAACGGCTTGCCTGCCGGAATCACCTCGTCGCGCAGCACCCGATCGAGTCCGAGCACGCGGAGATTTCGCATCGTTGCGCCCGCCGCGCCGACTCCAGGCAGTATCGCGCCATCGGCACGGCGGATTTTTTCAGGCGAGTCCGTGATCTCGCATCGATGGCCCAGATGCTTCAGCGCGTGGGCCACGCTGGTCAGATTCCCGGCTTTGTAGTCTATGATGGCAAACATCGGATCTAACGCGCCTTCGTAATTGGGGCCGCGCGTCGAATCGTAGGTTTTATCATGCCCCGATTTTTCGATCACCTCTGATCGCGGAGCACTGATCGTCAAAAAAAGCGGGAGCCCTGACTCTCGGACCGAATCGGCCTTATGCGGAAAATCAAGCCAGATTTTCCTATTTGGGCGCGATCGCCTCCTCTCCCGCAATACCATGGCGTAGTGCTCCGGCCCTCGTGGCCATCGGTTCGCCGTGCTTCATCTCGGTTTGCCGTTGACCATCACCAGCTTGCTAGACCAGCCGCAGGTCGGTTTGCCTGAGCTCTTTCTTTAGCTCCCGGAACTTTCGCCGAGTCCGGCTTGGCAATCGACTTCGACGAATACTGAGTCGCCGAACTCATGGCTACGGTAACAATTCGCCTCTAGTGCGTCGTGGGCGCGCTGCAGCGTGCGGTCGCTCGCGAACGCACGCAACAGTTCGTAGTGCCCGCTGCCGCGCTCGTGAACGCCGGTCAGCACGGCATCGACAACCCGCAGTCGGCTGTTCGCGTCTATGCGCTGCGTCGCGAGAGCATCACCGGGCCGCACCATGCCGTCGCGCGAGGCCGCTTGTTCCAGCGCGCGCACGACGGTCGTGCCGATCGCGACTATCCGGCCTCTGTCGGCCTTGGTCCGAGCGATTGCCAAGGCAGTTGTTTGGGGGATTCGATAGGCTTCCGCAAACGGTAGACAGCAGTCCAGTCGCTCATCGCCGGTTGAGGAGATACCTGCCGCGTGGGTGATCGTCCCAAACGCGATACCGCGAGCGCGAAACGCTGCCAGCGTTTGCCAGTCCAGCGCGAAGCCCGCCGAGGGTGACTCGAACGCCACCGCTGGGCCAGCCAGCGGCGTCCACACCTCCCAGAGCGCTAGCGGCGTCGGCACGTGGGCATACTGTATCGGGCGGCCATAACGCGCGAGGCCGGCCCAAAATGAGTCGGGCGTGCCTTCGAATCGTAGACTTACCAGGCGCGGATGGCAGAGCGGCCTCTTGACCTCTGCTCTCAGTGGGCCGAGCAGCAGCCGATCGCCGGCGGCTAGTCGCGGCGGCAGCGGTCGTTTTTCGGTCGGAGTATGGAAGTCGCCCGCACCGAACACGATCGCCAAGAAGGCTTCGATGTCCTCGCGATCAAGCGTGCGCCGACCTGCGAGCCGTACCTCGATCGATTTGCCGGTGGGCAGGTGCTCGCCACTTAGGCTAGCTGGCAGCGTCGCGGCGTCGTTGGCGACTACCAAGTCGCCGGGCCGAAGCAACTCGACGAATCGCCGGCGCAGCACGTGACTGAGCTGGCCGTGCAGGTTGATGGCCAGCGTTTTGGCGTACGGCGGTCGCTGGATCGGTCTAGACTCGCTGGTCATAGAGACTCCTCCCTTAGCGGAACGCTCGGACGCGTCCGCTCAAAACAGCCCGCCGGCTGCACCGCCGCGACCATGTCCGCAAGTTCGCGCGCCGATGATTCCGGACGCTTCAAGGTTGCGGGTTCGGCGTCGGGAATCGCCACCGCGTGCAGCGCAGTGTCCATGTCGCCGGGATCGAACGACAACACGCGTACCCCTTCCTTCGTCAGCTCCTCATTCCAGATGCGGCTCAAGTGCAGCAAGGCAGCCTTACTTGACCCATAAGCGCCCCAGGTGGGATAGGCATTAACTGCCGCGTCGCTTGAAATATTGATCGCCAAGGCGCCGCGTCCTTGCCGCGCCGACGCGGCCAGCGATCCGAGCAAGGCCTTGATGAGTCGAAACGGCCCGATCAGGTTGGTTGCCATTGCAAGTTCCAGCTCCTCGCAATCGGTGTCTGCCAATAGCTTGAGAAAAGCCGGCCCCAGGCTCGACGCGTTGTTGATCAGGACGTCGAGGCCGCCAAGCTCGGCGACGATCTGCAGTGCAATCGGGTAGATACTCTGTTTGTCGGCTACGTCGCCAACGATGCCGTGGGTGCCCGCGACCTCGCCGGCCAGTTGCGCTACGCGCTCGGCGTTGCGCGCAATAAACGCGACTTGCGCCCCGCGAGCGCGGAACTCTCGCACCAATGCCAGACCCAGTCCGGAGGTACCCCCAGTGACCGCGACTCGCAAGGCCGGCACCTGCGCCAAAGTCGATCCATGAGGCGTAGTCTTGTATGTTGTAGACATCTCGATGCTCCTCTTTGTGTCTGTTCGACAAACGTCAAACTAGGCACCGCGGCGCATCTCGTGAAGCGTTATGTCCAAGCGGCTGGCGAAAAGTCGAGATGTCGGACAAATTAACGGACGCCCCTGAGCGCGCGGGTGCGCACCTGGCGCGCAATCTCACCAGCTTGCGCCACGCCCGCGCGCTGACCCAGGACGCGCTGGCGGTGGCCTCCGCGCTGCCCCGCTCCACCATCGCCAACCTCGAGTCCGGCGAAAGCAACCCTTCGCTGGCGGTAGTGGTAAAGATCGCGCGCGCTCTGGATGTTCCGATCGACGAACTTCTCGCCGCTCCTCGTGGAAAGGTGCGCAAGTGGTCGGCTGAAGAAGTAGGATCACATACTCGGGGACGCGGCATCACGGAACGTGCGCTGGTACCCGAACCGCTGCCGCAGGAAATGCTGGTTGTGATGGACTTCGCGCCTAGCGCTGCGATGGGTGGAACGCCGCATCTGCCGGGCACGCGTGAATACTTCACCTGCCTCGAAGGCCGGGTCAACATCATGGTCGCAGGAAATCGCTACGAACTTGCAACCGGCGAGGTGCTAGCCTTTCCGGGCAACCTTGCGCACTCATATCAGAACGCCGAGTCGCGTCGTGCCGCGCGCGGCGTTTCGATCGTTGTCTTCGCTAAAACCGGCGTATAGATCGCCGCTCACCGATTAGCTCACCGTGGTTGCGCGACGAATCAAATCCGCCGCGCGGGGCCCCGTGCGAATTGCGGTCTATCTTATAATCGTCGCCGTGAGTTATGCGGCAGCGCTAGTGCTTCTCTATTAGTTCCCGAAAGATCGGCGAATCATTGATCAGCCCCGGCTTGGTTGGCAGCTTCGCGATTTCCTGCGACCGCCCCGATCCATTCCGGTCTCCGGGATGCCCGACTAGAACACTCTATGTCCCTGACGCGCGCAATCCGTGACAGCGTGGCAATCCGCGTCATATTTCTAGCTTGGCCTTCATATCCCTGACCGTCGGGAGCGCCCTATGCGTTGAGCACTGGAGCCTCCAGACCTGCACGTCGATTGGACAAGGAGGGCTTGGCGTCTTGTGCGCGAGCAGCCGAGCGACGATCTCCTTGGTGTAGGCCAAAAACTCCTGGTTGGATCGAGACTCTGGTCCGTCTGGTGCAGCTTGGTCAGTCTCTGCTTGCCCGCCGCGATTTGCCGATCCAGTGTTTGGATTGTCCGGTAAGTCGAGATCGGCTTCCGCCTCCAAATGGCCGGCGACAAGACCCCGGTTCGAGCCCTTGCGCCGATCTGCTAAACAAGCCACGGGCCACGCCATGGGAGACGGGCGCTCCGGCTCGCCTCGTCATCGCGGATCGGGGACCAACGAGCAAAGCACCAAACCTTACCGAATTGCTCGTCCCATTTCAGACTCCCAGATGCGCTGCCGGTCATTCTTGCGCCGTAAAGTTAACTGGGCTTTGGCGCTCTCGAAAGGGTTTCTTTAACCGGAGTCGGATAATGCTGCAGATTGTAGCTTGTATGTCTTGAATGCCTCGCTGGCTTCCAGTTCGCGCGGCGCCGCCCAAGCGGTCCGCCCCGGCGAGCAAAAGCGCTTCCTTCCTTCTGGTCGCCCCTGATACTGGTAGACTGACAACTGGTCATAAGAAAATCGTTATTCTCTGCTTCCAGGCGAATCGAACGTGTAGGTTGAGCAAAATATCAGCCACAAATGCGCGGGCAAGAACGTTGCGGCGGGTCAGGTCGCTTCACCGCCGGGTTGGGTTTTGATATCGGCTGCATAGCGTTTTGTGAATTCCGTCCCCAGTCAAGGAGCCTGTCGAATGGAATACCGTCGAATCGGAAAAACCGGCCTCAAAGTCTCCGAGCTATGCTTGGGATGCATGACCTTTGGTAGGGAGGCCGATGAAGCCACCTCGCGCCGGATGGTCGATAAGTTCGTTGATCAGGGTGGTAACTTTCTCGATACCGCCAACGTTTATGCCGCGGGTCAATCGGAAGAGATCACCGGACGCGCGATCAAGGATCGGCGCAAGTCGCTGATTCTCGCAACCAAGGTTCGTTTCAACCCCGGCCTGTTCTCCGGTAAGCCGATTCCGCCCAACGCGATTGGGCTCTCGCGTGCGCACATCATGTCGGAAGTCGAGGAGAGTCTGCGCCGACTTGGCACCGATTATATAGATCTCTATCAGGTCCACTCCTGGGACTTCGAAACCCCGATCGAAGAAACGATTCGCGCGCTTGACGATCTGGTCCGCCAAGGCAAGGTCCGCTACATCGGCTCGTCGAACTTCAATTCGTGGCAGATGATGAAGGCTCTGTGGGCCAGCGACAAAATGGGGACCGCACGCTTCGATTGCCTCCAGCCGCAATACTCGCTGATCTGCCGCGATATCGAGCGCGAGATTCTGCCGGTGTGCAGGCTCGAAGGCGTCGGCGTGATCCCGTGGAGCCCGCTGGGCGGCGGATTTCTGACCGGCAAGTATCGGCGCGAGGCCAAGCCGCCCGAGGATGCGCGTCTGACCCGCATGGACATGTGGAACCGCCTCAAGAAGGAAGCCAACTATGACGTGCTCGAAGCGGTCGAGCAGGTCGCCAAGGAACGCGGTCGGTCGGTCGCCGAAATCGCGCTGGCATGGGTCAATCAGCAGCCCGGCGTAAGTTCGGTGATCATAGGTGCACGTACGCTCGAACAATACGATCAGAACCTCAAGGCCGTTGGTTTGAAGCTCGAAGCCGCTGAGCTCGAGATCCTCGACAAAGCCAGCTCGCTCGCACCGGAGTATCCGAGCTCGATGCAGGCGCGCCTGCCGGGTCCCCGTCCGTAGCGCTGCGGGATAACGCCAAACCGCAAGGGTGAGCAACGAACGAGCGCGGCCGAGACTCTGATGTCGTGGGCATCGGTACTTTAACTACCTAGGGGGGACCAGGCGATGAGCGAGCGAACCTCCAGACAGATTCACGACAGTCTCGGCCATCCGGTGATCGACGCGGACGGACACTACGTCGAGTTCGGCCCCGACATCCTCGACTATCTCAAGCGCGTCGCCGGCCAGCGCGTCGCCGATGCTTTCAAGGCGCCCAGCGACCGCATGGGGCATTCGATTCGGATGACGCCGGAGCAGCGTCGCGACCGGGGTATTCCGCAGGAGGGCTTCTGGGTCATTCCGGCGAGGAATACGCGCGATCGAGCCACCGCGCTGTTTCCCGGCCTCCTCTACGAGCGCCTCGATGAATTTGGGATCGATTTCACGGTGCTCTACCCCTCCTGCGGATTGGTCATCATGCCTATCGAGGACGAGGAGGTGCGGCGCGCGACCTGCCGCGCCTTCAACATGTACCTGGCGGATCGCTTCCGCGAATTTTCTGATCGCATCACGCCCGCCGCGGTGATTCCGATGTTCACTCCCGATGAAGCCATCGCGGAGCTTGAGTATGCGGTCAAAACTCTCGGCCTCAAGGTCGCGATGTTGGGTCACCCGGTGCGCCGTCCGATCGCCGCAGTACAGCGCACCCTCCCCGAGGCGACGCGATGGGCGCGATGGGTCGACGCGTTCGGCATCGACAGCCCCTACGACTACGATCCGTTGTGGCGCAAGTGCCTCGAGCTCGGCGTGTCGCCGTCGTTTCATTCAGGCTCGCGCAGCTTCGGCTTTCGCGGCTCGTTCAGCAACTTCACCTACAATCACATCGGCCATTTCGCCGCCGCACTGGAAGCGGTATGCAAGTCGCTCTTTCTTGCCGGTGTGACGCAGCGATTCCCCGATTTGAAAATCGGATTTCTCGAAGGCGGGGTCGCGTGGGC
>DASXNP010000276.1:0-15422 GCA_036494985.1 Binataceae bacterium (SeqCode) | reverse complement strand
CAAAATGCCAAGCGTCGCGGTGTGGAGCGAACCTGATACCGAAGCTACCGTGATATGGGTGCCGGACGAACGATGACCGGCGCTGGCTCAAATCGCGCCAGGCTCTTGATGGGTGCCATAATCTTCGCACTGATCGCGCTGGCGCGTGCGGACGCCGAGGCTCAGGCCCTTCGCGGACCTCTCATAACCGTGAGCATCGATTCGGTACTGGCAGCCGACACCAAAGAGGGAACGGACCCCAGGTTGCCGGAGCTTATCAAACGCCAGCTCCCGGAACTGTTCGGCTACAGCACCTACCGGCTGGTTAGTCATCAGGTGATCACTACCAATTGGGGACGCGAGCTCGATTTCATGCTACCGGGCGGGCGGATGCTGCGGGTTGACCCGCAGAATTTCGACGGGCACATGGTGGCGATGGCGGTGCTGCTGTTCGACGGCGAGCGGCCCGTGATGAGCACTGATTTCAAGCTCGAAAATGGCGGCGATCTGATGCTGGGCGGCCATCGCTACGACAACGGCATGCTAATCGTGACGATCGGCGTGAAAACCGAGTCGGCCCCCAACGTCTCCGCACCACCAGACGCCCAGGCGCCCTCCACGGAAAATCCCGGAACCCCCCGACATCAGTAGTCGCGAGGACCGAGCCGACTCTAAAATCTCCGCCGCGCGGAGGTTCTTGAATCGTCCGCTGGGTGAGACTACTGCTGCCAGACGGAGGCTATTTTGCTATGGCGCTTTTTAAACGTGGTGAGACCTCGCTCTATTACGAAGAGTTTGGTTCCGGCTATCCGTTGCTGCTGTTCGCGCCGGGCGGGATGCGATCGAGCATCGAGTTTTGGCACCAGAGTCCGTTCGATCCGACGGCCCGGCTTGCCTCCAATTTCCGCGTGATCGCGATGGATCAGCGCAACGCGGGCAAATCCACCGCGCCGCTGACGGCCTCGGACGGCTGGCAGACCTACGCCGCCGACCATCTGGCGCTGCTGGATCATCTCGGCATCGCGCGCACCCACCTCTTGGGGGGGTGTATCGGTTCGTCGTATTGCCTGGGTCTCATCCAACTCGCCCCGCAGCGCATAAGCGCCGCGGTGTTGCAGAATCCGATTGGACTAAGCGAAACGAATCGCGAACTATTCCGCTCGATGTTCGACGGGTGGGCAGGCGGACTTCGACCCTCACATCCGGAGATCGGCGACGACGCGCTAAAGGCATTCCGTGAGCGGATGTATGGAGGCGATTTCGTTTTCAGCGTGTCGCGGGATTTCCTGAAGTCGGTCTCGACACCGCTGCTGATCCTCGCGGGAGCCGACCAGTATCATCCGACCGCGGTCGCGCAGGAGATTGCGAAGCTGGCGCCAAAAGCGGAGCTGGTGCTGCGCTGGAAAGAAGCCGACGCCGTCGACGCCGCGGTGGAAAAGGTCAGATCGTTTTTGAAGGCGAACCAGTAAATCGCGAGCTCTTAGGCTAGGCAGCGCTTAGGCAAAGCTAGCGGGGAGCCATCCGCAGCGCGCCGTCGAGGCGAATGGTTTCACCGTTTAGCATCGCGTTCTCGACGATGTGACGCGCCAAGGCGGCGTACTCCAGGGGCTGGCCAAGGCGGCGCGGAAACGGGATCGCATCCGCAAGCGCTTTGCGGGCGGGCTCGGGCAATCCGGCCAGCATTGGAGTCTCGAAGGTTCCCGGCGCGATCGTGCAGACCCGGATTCCGACTGAGGACAGGTCGCGAGCGATCGGCAGCGTCATGCCGACCACGCCGCCCTTCGACGCTGAGTAAGCCGCTTGTCCGATCTGACCCTCAAAGGCTGCAACCGAAGCGGTGTTGATTATTACGCCGCGCTCGCCGTCAGCGTTGGGCTCGTTCTTGGCCATCTGGGAGGCGGCCAGCCGGATCGCGTTGAAGGTACCAGTTAGATTGACCTGAATGACTTTGTTGAAAACCTCGAGCGAGGCGGGACCTTCCTTGCCGATGGTGCGCTGGGCGCGGCCGATTCCTGCGCAATTGACCAGAATATGAACCGTTCCAAACCTGCGAACGATCGCCGCCAGCGCGCTCTCCAGCTCGGCTGCCGAGGCTACGTCGGCGGCTGCAAACAGCGCGATGGGGCCCAGCGACTGGGCAACTTTGGCGCCGGGTGACGAGGGCAGATCGACGATGGCGATCTTCGCGCCGCGCCCGGCTAGTTCGCGCGCGGTGGCCTCGCCCAGACCTGAGCCGGCGCCGGTTATTAGTGCAACTTTGTCGTCAAGGTTCATTGTCAGTGGTCTCCCGAAGCCCGCGAATTGAGCGAGGCTGGAGGACGATACGGACGGCGCCGTGCGAAAAGCAATCGCTAGCCCAGTCGCCAAGCGCGGCTAGAAGCCGGCGTCGCGAAGCAGTTGGGCGATTCCCTGTCGGGTCGTGACCTCCGGCGACCATCCGAGCACGCGGCGGGCTTCGCTCCAATCGGCCAGGGTGTCGCGCGAATCACCCGGGCGAGGCGCCAGCTTGGCGGTGGGACCACCGATCAGGGCGGCAATTTGATTGATGCTGAGGCTGCTTCCCTGGCCGATGTTAAGGGCGCGGCCGTCGGCGATTTCGCAATCGACCGCCAGGAGGTTGGCCCGCGCCACGTCGGCGACGTGGGTGAAATCGCGGGTCTGCTCGCCGTCGCCATGGATTGTCAGCGGACGCTGCTCGCGTCTGGCGCGCAGGAAGACGGCAAGCACCGTGACGTAGGCGCCATCAGTTGCCATCCGCGGTCCGAAGACATTGAAGTAGCGAAGGGTGAGCGTTTGCAGGCCGAACAGGCGATGAAACATTCTGGTGTATTCTTCGCCAGTTAGTTTTTGCAAAGCGTACGGGTTAAGCGGTTTCGGACACATCGTCTCGCGCAGCGGCAGTACGGCTTGGTTTCCATAGACCGACGACGACCCCGCATAGACCACCCGCCGCACGCCGAGGTCGCGGGCGGCCAAGAGAACATTGAGCGTGCCCACCACATTAACCATGTGCGTGCGGACCGGTTGCTCGATGGAAAGCGGCACGCGCGCCAGGGCCGCGTTGTGCAGCACGCAATCCACTCCGCGCAGCGCAGCGCTTAGGCCTTGCAAGTCGCAGACATCGGCCTTAACGAACTCGGCCGCCGGATTGATGTTTTGGTGCAAACCGGTGCTCAGACTGTCGATGACGCGAACCCGCTCGCCGCGCGCGATGAGGGCGTCGGTCACGTGCGATCCGATGAATCCCGCCCCGCCGGTGACGGCGATTGTCCGGCGGCCGTCGAGCCCTTCGCTCGTGTTAGAAATGCTCAATTCTACGGACCGTCGCTTTGGCGCGCGGCGCTTAGCGCGAGGCGGCGGCCGCCGATTGGTGCTGCAGGCGCTCGATTAACGAAGCGATGCCGTCGACCTCGACGATCTGCCAGCGACCCGCAGGATTGCGCGCCAGGCGAATCTCCCACTCCCGATTTTTGTGATCACGAAAGCTCGTCGTCGCGGTATTGCCGTTGCGATGGAGCAATAGGGTTGCGCCGACGGAGGCCGCCAAGGGAATTTGCACATCCTGGTCGCCGCTGGCGACCTTCTCCCGCGCGATTGATTCGACGATCTGGGCAATCGGCTTGTAGAAAATCTCAACCGCGCCGCGGGTGAGCAGTTGGCTAAAGGGGTCGTTAGCGGATTTTTGGCGGTCCGCCATCTGGTAGCCGGCATGCTTGACCACACTGTCAAAGTCAACGAATTGAACGGCCGCGTCGGGATTGCGGTTTCGAATCGCCCGGGTGAGCTCGATGACCGCGAAGGTCGGCGTGTTAGGCACGAAGAAGACCGCCCAAGCCAGGACCGCCACGCTTACCAGGGAGACGGTCCAGTGACGAATCAGAAACTTCATGGGCGGTCGAATTACCCGGCAGCGCAGGTCAAATCCATCGGCAATCTCATTAAGGATCGGCGTTGCTGGATTGAAAAACAATGGCTGGCTAGACTCAATGCTCGGGGAGAGAACCACGCAAACGGCGATTCAACTCTGGACGGTGATTGGCCGCCTGAGGATCGAGCTCCTGCTCGTTCTGGCCTTGGGTTTCTTGGCGCTTTCGGCGGGGCTCAGGTCGACGCCGCTTATCGATTGGGACGAAGCCACCTACGCGGAAGTCGCCCACGAAGCGATTGCTAACCACAACTACGCCGACCTTACCTGGAATGGGCGGCCCTATCTGAAGAAGCCGCCGCTTTTGTTCTGGATGATGGCCGCCTCGTTCAAGGCATTCGGCGAAAGCGAACTCGCGGCGCGGCTGCCGTCGGTGATTGCCGGGCTGGGCACCCTAACCCTTATCTACTTCGGCGCGGCGGATACGGCGGGAAGACTGGCAGGGGCGCTGGCGGCGACTATTCCGCTGAGCTTCTATTTTTTTGTCGCCCGTGGCGGCAGCGAATGCGCTACCGATCCACCGCTGATCTTCTTCACCACGCTGTCGCTGTGGTCGCTGCTCAAGGCGCGCTTCAATGGCAAATGGCTCGCGCTGGCCGGGGTGGCGTGCGGACTGGCCGTTCTGAGCAAAGGTTTGGCAGGATTGATCCCGTTGATTGTGGCGGTGGTGGCGGTGGTGGCGTTACCCGAGTTTCGCGAGATAGGAAGGAGCGGTATAGCGGTAATCGCCCTCGCCGCCGGGATGGTCGCCGCCCCTTGGTATGCGTATCAGTCGATCTCCGCCTTTCCGTTGTTCTTCGCGACGTTTTTCGGACATGAAACGATCTCACGGGTTTTCAACAATCTCGCAGACGACGGCGGCGCGGCGCGATCGACTCTTTCCGTGCTCGGTAGCGAGACCCGCCATCTGTGGCCACTCGGCATTCCGATGACCGCGTTCCTCGCAACCCACCTGCGCAAGCCCTACCTCGCTGAACGAGGGCCGGGGCAATCCGCACTGATGCTTTGGGCGCTGTGGTTCATGGTCGCCATCGCCGCGGCTTGCGGGGTACAAACGAAACTTGGGTGGTACGTGTTGCCGGCCTTGGTGCCGGTGGCACTGATCTGCGGAACTTTGCCCGCCTTGATGCTGCAAGCGAAGCGAGGCCGGGCCTATTTGGTACCGCTGGCGATTGCGGGACTCGCAGCGGTGGCGCTTGCGATTCCAAATCGATGGCGGGCCATCAGTGCGGCCGCCGAAAGCGAGCGCGTGCGCAGCAGGCCGACGTATTCGATGGCGATGCGAGCCCGCCGGGCGTCGGCTGAGATCGGCGGCGAGGAACTCTACTTCGCAGGGCCGCCGCTGCCCACGCTGGTCTACTACAGCGCGATGAGATGCCATTTTGTCGATACCGCCGAGATGCAGCATGTCTATCTCAAGGGCGCGCCGCGCGCGCCGCGCCAAATACGCTTTCGCGACCTGGTCTTACTGGATTCCAAAGGCGCCGCGTATGTGGTGGCGAACCTCGACAGCGAATGGAAAGGCGAACCGCCGCCGGTGGATGATGCGGAGGCCGACGACCCAATCTACATTCCCGGATTTCCGGAAGGATGGCCGGAAACGCCCTGGTCGCGCGACGAGTCCGGCCAATATCACGTGCGGGATATCAGAACCCTGCGCGCCGCGGACGAATCCGCCGCGGGCATCGACTATCCAGCCGCGCCAAGGATGCCCGATCCCGGCGGCGACCCGGACGAGCTGTAGGTAATCTCTCCGCGCAGCGTGCGGTCAGGAAGATTTCAGAAGACTTGCCGCGGCCTTGTCCACTAGCCACATCACCTCGCCATTTGATGGGTCGATCAGCTGCGCCGGGTATTCGTCCGGGTTGCGCGGATTCTCGAAGATTTTCTTGATCGCCTGAGCTTTGCTCGCGCCCGAAACGATGAGCATCACGAGGGCCGCGTTGTTGAACACGGGTGCGGTGAGCGATATTCGGTCGCGCTGGGGCGCGTCTACTTCGACCGCCACCGCAAGGCGCTTCGCTTCATGGATCGCCGGGTGGCGCGGAAAAAGCGATGCGATGTGTGCGTTGTCGCCCACGCCCAGCAGCACGAGGTCGAATCGCGGGAATTCATCGGCCCCCAGCGAGAACGCTTCTCGGAGTTCATTTTCGTAGCCGCTCGCCGCCGCCGCGGGTGGGTCCTCGCCGCGGATCCGATGAATTTGCGATGGTTTGATGGCGAGCTTGGAAAGCATCGTCCGATTAGCCAGCTGGTAGTTGCTGTCGGGGCTAGTCGGCGCAACGCATCGTTCGTCGCCCCAAAAAAAGCGCACCGCCTTCCAATCGACGCTAAGCCGAAACCGGTCGGCCATCAGGCTATACACGTCGCCGACGGTAGTACCCCCGGTCAGGCAGACGGTGAATTCGCCAAGCGTGCAGATCGCCTCTCCGGCGGCGTGCACGATCTCTTCGGCCGCGCGCGTCGCCAGCGCAGGTTTGTCATCGATAACCGTAAGCTTCGGCTTTCCCATGGTCTAAGACCCCAAGAATAGCAATCGGAGCGTCAACTCGCAGCCTTCGCCGCAATTGCGTCGCGCCGCTTTTGAATCACTGCTCGAAGGTCTGCGAATGATTTTGCGAAGAGCTGCTCGCCCTCTCTTTGCAGCTGGTCCCCAATCCTGCCAAGTTCGATTCCCAACTCACCCAGCGCCTGGACCGCCGCGCGCGCGTCTTCGAGCCCTTCTTCGAGGGTTAACCGCGGTGCGCCGTGGTCGCGGTAGGCATCCATCGTCGCGGGCGGCATGGTGTTCACGGTCTGCGGGCCGATCAGTTCCTGCACATACATTATGTCGCTGTAGGCGGGATTCTTGGTTCCGGTCGAAGCCCACAACGGCTGCTGCACCTTGGCACCCTTGGCGGCCAGAGCTTTAAAGCGCGCGCCATGGAACAGAACTTTGAAGCGTTGGTAGATCAGTTTCGAGTTCGCGACTCCCACCCTGCCCTTGAGTCCGAGAAACTTCGGATCGGCGCCCTCGGCGAGCCTTCGATCGATCGTTTTGTCGAGCAGCGTATCGATGCGACTGACAAAGACGCTGGCGACCGAGGCGATCCGGTCAAGCGGTTTGCCGAGCTTTGCCGCCCGCTCCAATCCGCGGAGGTAGGCCTCGGCCACCGCGTCGTAGTGAACCATCGAGAACATCAAGGTGACGTTGATGTTGCGGCCGTCCGCGATGAGTTGCTCGATGGCCGGAATGCCCTCGGGCGTGCCGGGAATCTTGATCATCAGATTGGGACGGTCGATCGCGGCAAAGAAACGGCGCGCCTCCAACAAGGTGCCTTCGGTATCGCGCGAGAGCTCTGGCGAGACTTCGTAGCTGACGTATCCAAAGCGGCCGCCGCTGCGATCGTATATCGGGCGCAGCGCGTCAGCGGCCAGTCGAATGTCGGTCTGAGAGATCGCTTCGTAGATCGCATCGACCGAGTTGCCTTGGCGTGCGAGTTCATCGAGCTGACTATCGTAAATCGCCGAGCCCGCGATCGCCTTTTCGAAGATGGTCGGGTTTGAGGTCATACCCTTCAACCCGTCGTCCTCGAGCAGACGACGAAACGGTTCGGAGCCAAACAGATCGCGCCTGATATAGTCGAGCCATAGACTCTGGCCCATCGCTTCCAACTCTCTAAGGGGACTCCTCGCCACGATGATCTCCTCGCGCTGCGCTTTAAGCTTCAGGCTTCATTTCCCAAGCAGTCCAAGGGCGCGCGCCACGACGTTTTCGACCGTAAAGCCGAAGTGTTTCATCACATCCTGATAGGGACCCGACGCGCCGAAGCTCGTCATGCCGATTACGTCGCCGTCCAAGCCCACCCATCGAGACCACGACATCGGACTGGCGGCTTCGATCGCGAGGCGGCAACGAATCTTCACCGGCAGAACGGACTCGCGGTAGGCCTGGTCCTGCTCAGCGAACAACTCTAAGCTTGGCAGGCTGACGATCACCGTTGCCGAACCCCAGTCCGAGCGGCCGCGTGGTGGTTTCGATCCCTGGGGCGCGCCGCCGTACTCGGGATGGCCGGGGTTTCGGCTGCCGAGCTGTCGGAATTGCTTGATGTCGTCAAGCGTAAGGTCAAAGCCGGCGAGGTAGAGCGAGCTGTAGAGGAGCATCGAGCCGCCTCCGGCCAAGAGCACGAAACGATCGCGCCCATACCAACGCGGGTGCGCGGATTGTGCCGCATGTAGCGGGTGAAGAGCAGGAAAGCTATCGGCGCCATCCCCATCGGCATTCCCGGATGGCCGGAGTTTGCCTTCTGAACCGCGTCGATGGAGAGGGCGCGAATCGAATTGATGCAGAGCTGGCTCAGTTCGTCGTTCGCTATACTAATCCTTTCGGCGAGCGCCACAGAGCTATCCTTCTATCGGGGTCGAGACAACTCGTCGGTCGAGCACGGACCGCGAGCTACAAGTCGTTGCGATCCTCGTCCTTCGGCTCGCCGGCCTTGTGCCGCATGACGTTAAGCGTTTCTTTGGTCGCCAGCTGGTCGCCCGAACCCAAAGCGGCAGCGAATCGTGCAGCAATTTCGCGCATCATAAGCCCCTCGTCGGCATCGAGCGAGCCGCTAAGCGCCGCGAGTCGCTCCATCGCCGCATGAATCTGATCGACCGCACCGCTAACATCGCCACGGTCTCTGGCCGCGACCGCCTGAAGCAGGCTGTTTCGCACTTGCTCGATCGCGGGCCGCGCCTGCCCGCCAATTAGAACTTCCAGTTGCTTGAGATTCTCTGCCAGGCGCAGCAGAGGCTGGTTTTCACTCAGGGTTTCGGACGACATACACTCATTCTCGCCGGGTTACTCGGATGCTTCAAGGCAAGCCGCGGGCCACATGACGTGGAGATCACTGCCGGGAAGGAGGTGGCCTTTGCCACGGCCATCGTGCGATGCAGCGGCACGGAGCGCAAACGGCGAGAAAATCAAACTGGAATTCCGCCTCACCATGGGGTTTCCGTAAGCACGATGGACGGTGGTGCATCGTTCACGAGCCTCACTCGTTGCCTGCCACGGACGAAGCAGTACTGGCCACCGAGCGACTAACCGGAACTTACATCGACGCCGATGTTGAACAAGGGGTAAGTCTTCAGCGGTCGGGCCGCAGCGTGTGAAGTTGCAACCGCTCGCTGTCCGCTTAGTGCTACAAAAGCGAGGCTCCTCCTTTGTCGACCGCGTAACCACTAACGAATGGAGTGACCGCATGGGGACATCGCTGGCAGGCAAGGTTGCATTGGTTGCTTTAGCAAGTCGAGGAGCGGGACGCGAAAATCCAACCCAGTCATTGGAGGTCACGAGTCCGGCCGAGGCTGACTGCAAGATATGTCAAGGCGGTCCAAAACAGGTGGGCGAAACCGAAACAGGGTGTTGATCGAGCGCTTCTACCGCGTTGTTTTATCCGTTAACACCGCGATGCTTAGGGCGGTATCTTCCTTGCGTTCTCTGCACACTCAGGATGTCGGACCTGATTGCCCGCAACGATTCCCTGGGGTCTTAGGAAGCGCTCAATGAGCAATTTTAACATATCTGAGGCGGCCTTCTTGTCGAACGTGGGATCCCTGACAGCGCCGAGACGGTTCAGGCCGAAAATGATGCTGGCGACGACCGCAGCGACGATGTCTGGATCAAGCCCGAGATCTACCTGTCCGCGCTCTTGACCGTTACGAAGCAAGCGGCTCAGCAGTTCCCGCACGCCGCGGTCTGCACGAGAAGCAATCTTCGCGATGGTGGGGTTACGGGCGCTTTCGGCTCTCATCTCGAGACCCAGCGAACTTCCGTGGGCCCGGACATCCTTCACGCGACCTTCCAACCACCCGCAGAGGGCGGTAACTAGATCTGCATCTGGTGTCAGTGTCAGCTCGCCGAGAGTGGCTACCTCTTGCTTCAGGCGCAATTCGAACAGGGCTTCGATGATCGCTTCCTTGCTGTCGAAGTAGTGATAAAGATGCCCCGGGCTGATGCGCGCCGCCGCGCATATGTCGCTGATACTGGCGCCCCGGAAGCCATCTCGTCGGAAGCATCGCTGCGCGGCGTTCAGGATTAGCCGACGCTTTTCATCATATTTCGCCTGATCGACCTTCCGCACTCTCCCTCCAAGACAGTTAAAGGATTGCTCTAGCATCCACTTGACAACGTCGTCCAGTCCGTCAAAGATAGTTCGAACGATCACTCTATTAATCGGTGACTCTATTAGTCGGCGCGGGTTACAACCTGCGTCCGAAAGATCTTTTGAATGACGAACCGTTGGGTGGCCACAAGTGGATTTCCGGGAGCGTCATATCTCGCTGAAAAATTGGAATCGCCGCTGGCGAACACCAGTTTCAGCCCACTTTTTGCGCGCCAGCGCCGCCAGGCTGAAACCAATAGGTATACGTCGCTTTCTGACAATCGAGATGCGGCATCGATACACGGTGCTGCTCATTTTCATCGTGACCTTGCTGTCCGTGCTGCCCTTCGTCAAGGGCGACGAAGCTGCGATCTTCTCGATGAAGTTAGTGTTCTCGGTCCTCCTGCTTTTCGGGATTTCCGCAGGCCACCGAATGCGCAGAGATGTCATCCTAGGCAGCGCGCTGGGGATTCCGGTAATGGTGGGGCGATGGTTGCCGCAGTATTCGACCGATATCCGGGTACCCCTTGTGATCGACAGCCTGACCGTCGTGTTTCTGCTGTATATCGCGATGATGATTTTGAACCGGGTCTTCAGCGCGCGCAGGGTCACCTTGGATACGATAGCAGGCGCAGTGTGCACCTACTTCCTCATTGGACTGGCAGGGGCGTTCGTGTACAGGGCGATGTTCGCGATCCGTCCGCACTCATTCGTGATTGCACCAGGGAGCTTTGGCCCGATCTTCGAAAATCGTTCGCGGTCGCGACCGCAACTGATGCACTTCGTCTACTACAGCTTCACCACCCTGACCACCACAGGGTTCGGCGACATCACGCCTGCATCAGGACCCTCGCGAGCCATCTCCCTTCTCGAGGCGATAACGGGACAGTTTTTTCTTGCAGTTCTGATCGCGCGGCTGGTAAGCCTCGAACTCATTCACTCCACCCGCCGGGACCGAGAGTAAGCCACCTCGGCCTACGTTGCGGCGAAGAGTCCGGTCTCAAGGTCTTCGCCGACATCGCCAGCTTTTGCCGAAATAATCACGTGAGTTCCGGTTAACTTAGCATCGTAAAAACTTCTGAATAAACATCAATCGCTCGGTAGTGCCGACTAACACCGAAGGACGCATCCGTTTGCGCGAGCGCGAACCGCGAAAGCGGCGCCGAGGTAAAAAGCACGTTGGCGTCAGGCCGTTCAAAGAGTTTCAGGCTGATCCAATTATGGTGGCGATCTTCGTCGCGCCGATATGCGGAGTGCAACCGGATATCGACCACCGAGTCCGAAGCGGTCGGCAGCACGCCTCCGCGCCGGCTTCGATGCAGCGGTTGCTCGACTTCTGACCCCCTCAAAGGCGATTCAAGACTGCTCGAAGTTACCAAATCTCGGGGGGCGTTGCGTTGGTGACAGCCCGCGCATGAGGGGAAGACTCGAAATCCAAGCCTCCTCTGAGGCTCGTGTTAGCAGATTCCGCAAAATGGCCAGCGGACGACCGCAACCATGGGATTTGAGAGAAGAGCCGAATCCAAGGCGAACAGATTTCTCTCCAGCCCAGAAGGGCTTTCTTCGAATAGTGAGCCAAGCTCGGGCCAAATTCCGCCATAGAAGCCTCATGGCATTGGGGGTTCAAATCCTTTCTGCTTCACCAAATTCTGGATTTCTTTCTCCTCGAGGCTCTCCTTCGCAAGGGCGAGTGCGAGACCATTTGGGCGTCGCCTGGGACATGCAGCGTTCCGATCAGCTCGATTCTCGACTGGGTGGTAGCAGTCCGAGTGCAAGTTTTTTCGTCAACCAAGCAATTGCGCCCTGCCCTCCCTGGGAGTAGAGGGGCTTCGCACTCACCTTCGTCTGTCATTGCCGCGCGGGTCTGGCGCGCGACGAATCCCGAACGCCAGTGCTCAGGCGAGCCAAAGATCCCGCGAATCTTCGCGCAGCAGGCGGCGATCGCTGCACGGCGAAGCCGCGCGAGAATGATACCGCGACCATTCATAAAATTGACTGACCTTCACGGTTTGACTGGTCACCCACGCTAGTGTCGTTCACGATGCTGTTGATGGATGATGCCGCGATTGCTTGATTGCGAGGCGCGCACGAGTAACCTTGCGAAATCCAAGGGTGGCGACCCTTCGGACTATCTGGCTGGACTTGATGAGTTTGCTAATCGATAGCGCCGTTGACTTGCCAATTGGTTTCGTGGGCAATTGAGTATTTCTGCGGGCGAGCCACTCAAGAGCATCGAGGCATGGGTGGCGCTCCTTGCTGAAGCGTTCGAAGATCAGCAACGAATTGCCGAGTTGATGCGATTGAGCGAGGATGCGTTGCAAGACCATCCCGGCTCCGCGACCATTTTGTGCTTCGCGGCCACGGCGGCGCTGTTCAATGAGCGCCCGGACAGGGCGCTCATCTTCCTCAAGCGATACTCGAAGCGCTACGTGCCGGTGGAGACCTATCACTTGCTAAGGGCGCTTGCACTGGCGCAGAAGAACAACCTTGCGGCGGCGCGAGCGGTCCTCCAGCGGCACGGGCTGGACTCGACGGCGGAGGCAATCCAGGCGTTTCCGGGCGGTGGCGCGCGCCGAGGCTGGCTCTTGCCAAGGCTCAACACGATTTTCCGCAAAAACAGCCCCACGGGTGGCCGCGAGAACTCGATTCGCGGTGTCCGCGGAGCAGCGCAGAAAATCGCTGCTAACGCGCATCGCAGTCAACGCGCGCGTTGTGAAACCCCGGCCGCGTCATTGGAAGCCCAGGGGCCGCCTAAAGGACTCATGCCGATTAAGATCGATATTCCCTTCGCCACGGAGATCGACCTCTCGCTCCTAACCATGGCGATGAAGCCCGAACCGGAACCCGACGGCGGATGGTATCGGCTGCGCGAGCGCTTCGCTCATCTCGGCTTGGCTCAAGGCTTCGACCAGCTTTTGTGCCTGCCCGACTTACATGGACTCGAAATCCTCTGGCATCAGATTGAGACCGCGCGCAAGGTGCTCAGACAGTTTCATGGCCGGGTACTGCTCGCCGACGAAGTGGGACTCGGCAAGACCATCGAAGCCGGGATAGTGCTGAAGGAATATCTGGTACGCGGCATGGTCGAAAAAGTGCTGGTGCTGGTACCCGCCTCGCTGGTTGGGCAATGGCGGGAGGAACTGGAAACCAAGTTCGATATCAGGTGTGCCACCACCCATGACCCGTTGGCGCGCATCGATCCGGGCCGATTTTGGGAGGAAAAGCGTGTGATCGCGTCGATTGGGCTCGCGCGCAGGAGTGAGCACGCGGCCCGGCTGCTGGCCCACAACTTCGACCTGGTGATCGTTGACGAGGCCCACCACCTACGCGATCGTAACAGTCAAAGCTACCAGCTCGTTGACCGGCTCAAGAAGCGCTTCTTGCTGCTGTTGTCAGCCACGCCGGTGCAGAATGATTTGACGGAATTGTACAACGTTTTAAGTCTCCTCAAGCCGGGCATCTTCAAGACGCTGAAAGAATTCCGAGCCGCGCACACGGTTGCCGGTAAGCCACGCGAGCCAGCTAATCCCGAACGTCTGCGCGAACTAATGCGCCGCGCCATGATCCGCAACACCCGGGCGGTGGTCGCTCTAAAATTGCCACGCCGTCATGCCGCTACCGTGCCGGTGATGCCGTCGGAACCGGAGCGTCGCGCATACTCTGAATTGGTTTCCACGGTTCGTTGTCTTGCTGCCGGAGGCGGTCCGGGCCTGCACCGTCTTGCGATGCATCATTTGCTTGGGGCAATGGGGTCATCACCGGCGGCTGCGCGGGCGGCGGTGATGAGTCTCGCCGCCCGCTATCCGGATGACCCCTCATGGGCGGGCCACGGAGAGCAGTGGGCGGCGATCGATGTCGGCGCAAAGGAACTTGCGTTGCTCGATTTACTCCGACGCAACCCAGCCGAGAAGAAGCTGCTGTTCGTCCGATACCGGGAGACGCTCGATCATGTCGCCGATTTGCTCGTGGGCGAGGGAATCGGTTTCGCGCGATTTGACGGGAGCCTTAGCGGCGCCGCAAAAGATGCCGCCGTGAGCGATTTCCGTGAGCGCGTGCCGGTACTGCTTTGTACCGAATCCGGCGGGGAAGGACGCAACCTCCAATTCTGCAACACGCTGGTCAATTTCGATGTGCCGTGGAATCCGATGAGAATCGAACAACGCATCGGTCGCATCGATCGCATCGGTCAACAGCGCTCGGTATTCGTCTTCAACCTCGTGACCCGAGGCACCTTGGAAGAAGAACTCCTGCGCCTGCTCGACGAAAAGCTCTCGATGTTTGAGCTGGTAGTCGGCGAGATCGGCGCGATTTTGGGCAATTTCGAGGAAGGTTCCGATTTTACGGAACTGGTGCTGGATGCGTGGTTGGAAACTACCGAAGCCACCCGAAGCGACGCCTTCGACGCGATTGGCCTGCGCATCGAGGAGGCACGTCGCACTCACGAAGGCGCAAAGGCGCTCGACACTGCTCTTTTCGGTGACGATTTCGAGACCGCGTAGAGACGACGGCCATGGACGAACTTCGAAATTTTGTCATCGATTTGATGGAGCGTCATGGCGCCGCGGTCGAGATGCTGAATGACGATCGCCTTCAAGTGCTCGCTTCGACGCCACTTCAAGCAGCGCTCGGATGGCCCGAACTCAGCCAACTCAGCTTCGGAGGCAACCGGACAGACAATGCGATCGCAATCGGCTTCGAAGGGGATTGGCTCCACCGCTTCGGTGCTCTCTTGGGCGACCATGGGCGCTGGGCCGAGCGGGAACTCGCGCTGAGCACAGTGGAGGCGCCCAGCAATCCCGAACGTGTCCTGGACCGCGCATTAGACCTACCGAATGCGGTCTGGCGCTTCGAGAGCCTGAAGCCTGCTTTCACCCGCTGCCTGATACTCACGTTTCGCTACTCCGCAGTCTCGGATGAGAAGCGCGAGGGATTGTTTTGGATCGGGTTCAATCTGTCGACCGGCGCCGCCCTCGATGAAGTGATCGCGCAGATGTTACCGGTATTGGCGCGAGAACGATGGCGCGCACCGGATCCAGCCACTCGGGCTGAGACGAGCGGGCAGTGGACTCCGGCCGCAATCGAAGCTCGAGTCCGCTCCTCAGTCGAAGTTCGAATACGATCGGAGCTGGAGCCTCTGTTGCGCGCGACACGCCGACGGCTGGAGCGAGATCGCAGCCGGATTCATGAATACCACAAAGAGCTGCACGACGCTTCGGCCAAGCGACTGATGGCGCTGGCAGGAGCCGAAGGCGAAAAGTCAGAAGCTGAGCGGCACCGGGAGCAGCTTAGGTTGGCGGCAATCGAGCGTGAATATCACGTAAAGCTCGAGGATTTGCGCCATCACTACTCGACGCGGGTGATGATCGAATGGACGCAGGCACTCGATTTGT
>DASXNP010000275.1:0-2605 GCA_036494985.1 Binataceae bacterium (SeqCode) | reverse complement strand
CCTGTTCTGCGCGCGGCTCGATCCAGACCAGTCGGCAGCATCGGCTGAAGTAGCGCGGTTTCGCGAGCAGTACCAAGCGGCGCTCGCCGCCATCGAGAACATTGCCGACGACCGCGCGGCGCGCTCGTTGCTGTCATTGGTCGAGGCGGCGGTGCGCACCAACTTCTTCTGTCCGCTGCCATTTCCGGACCCTTACCTGGCGATCAAGTTCGAAAGCCGGCGTATCGCCGAGCTAACCGATCGCTCGGCGCTGTACGAAATCCACGTGAACAGTCCGCTGATGGAGGGATGTCATCTGCGGGCCGGAAAGGTGGCGCGCGGAGGGATTCGCTACAGCGACCGTCCCGACGATTTTCGCACTGAAATCCTGGACCTGATGAAGACCCAAACGGTGAAGAACGCGATCATCGTGCCCATCGGTTCCAAGGGCGGATTCGTCGTCAAACCGCCCGCCGGCGCGCCAGCCGCTAGCCGCCCCGAGGTCGCGGGTGCCTATGTGACTCTGATAAGCGCGCTGCTCGATCTCACCGACAACCTGGTGGAGGGCAAGGTCGCACATCCCGAACACGTTAAAACTCTTGATGACGACGGGCCATACCTGGTGGTTGCGGCCGACAAAGGGACCGCGTCCTTCTCTGACCTCGCAAACGAGATCGCACAGGCGCGCGACTTCTGGCTTGGCGACGCCTTCGCGTCGGGCGGCAGGCATGGCTACGATCACAAGGCGCTGGGAATTACCGCGCGCGGCGCGTGGGAGTCGGCGATCCGGCATCTGCGCGAGATGGGCCGCACCCCCGATCGGGGCGAGCCGATCACGGTGGCGGGAATCGGCGACATGTCGGGTGACGTGTTTGGCAACGGCTTGCTCAGGTCGGCCAACCTAGCGCTGGTCGCGGCGTTTGATCATCGTCACATATTCCTCGACCCGAACCCTGATCCAGCCAGAAGTTTTGCCGAGCGCAAGCGGCTGTTCGAGACTCCCAACTCGCAATGGTCCGACTATAGCGCGGCGGTGCTAAGCCGCGGTGGGGCGGTCTTTGCGCGCGGACAAAAGCGGATCGTGATCAGCGATGAAGCCCGCGCGGCGATCGGATGCGAAACCAAGGAGTTTGACGGTGAAAGCCTGGTCCGAGCGGTTCTGCGCGCGCCGGTGGATCTCTTGTACAACGGCGGAATCGGCACTTACGTGCGGGCCAGCGCGGAAACGGATGGAGAAATTGGCGACCACACCAACGATGCTTGCCGGATTGCCGCGGCCGAACTCCGCGCCAAGATCGTGGTCGAGGGGGGAAATCTCGGCTTTACCCAGCGGGCGCGAATCGAATTCGCGCTTGCGGGCGGGCGGATCAACACCGACGCGATCGACAACTCGGCCGGTGTCGACATGTCGGACCATGAGGTCAATCTGAAAATCCTGCTTCAGCGCTTGCGCGCAAACCGCAGCTTCTCGGCGGGCCGGCGCAACCGTCTGCTCGAAGACGCGGCAGACGAGGTAGTGGCGCTGGTGCTGGCCGACAATCGCGATCAGGTTCTGATGCTCTCGCTGGAGCAGACCCGCAGCCGCGACCGCGAAGCAGCGCTGCTTGACCTAATTGCGACGCTCGAAAGGACCGAGCTGGTGCATCGCGAGAGCGCCTGGTTGCCCACGCTCGAAGCGCTGGCCGAGCGCCGTGGGCGCTTTGCCGGACTGACGCGGCCGGAGCTCGCGATGGTAGCCGCGTACACCAAAATCGATTTGGTCCGTCAGCTGGAGGCGGCGCCCATGATCGATGATCCGTACCTGGTCGAACGCTATTTGCGGCCGTATTTTCCAGCCTCGATCGCCACCCAGTTCGCTGACGAGGTCCCGCGCCATCCGCTGCGCCGTGAACTGATCGCAACCCAGTTGATCAATCGGCTGGTTAATCTCCTTGGCACCACCTTTGCGGCCACGCTGGCAAGCGAGACCGGCGCCGATCTGGTGTCGGCCGTGCGCGCCTCTATAGTCGCGGCGGAGTTGCTCGATCTCGACGCGCGCGCGGCGCGATATCGCCAGTCCGATCTTTCGCTCGAAGCGGAAACCAGCGCGTTGCTCGCGCTGGAACAGGCGGCGGCGTTGGTCGGCCGCCGGCTCATCGGCACCACGGCAGGTCCGATTGCGGACGCGATCAAGCGCTACCAGCCGGGGCTCGAGGCGCTCTTTTCCGAATTTGAAGCGCAGCTTGGAGGGGCCGAGCGCGAGCGGTTCGAGCGCACGTATCGCGAACTTAAGGCGGCCGGGCATCGCGAGGAAGTGGCGCACGAGCTCGCCCGAATGGCTTTTGCCGACCACTTGATCGACGTAATTGGGCTCGCAATCGAAGCGAACGCCGATCCTTCGGCCACCGCGGCGCGCTACTTCGGAATCAGCAACCTGCTGGACATCGGCGTCCTTGATGCGGCGCTTGACGGGATCAAGACAACCGATCGGTGGGAGAAGCGCGCGGTGCGAGAGCTTGCCTCCGACCTGCGCGCTTCACGCCTGGGCCTGGCCCGCGCGGGCGGGCTCGAAACGGTCTGCGATCTTTCCGCGGTGCGCGATCTTATCACTGAGATTCGAGCCCTCCCCACGATCGGCCTGGCGGCG
>DASXNP010000274.1:0-1810 GCA_036494985.1 Binataceae bacterium (SeqCode) | reverse complement strand
GGCACGGGGATGGTGGAGAAAAATACCATCGGATTCTCCGTCTTGGGTAATGACAAGCGGAGTGAAAGCACGCGGCAGCGGCTGCTCGATACTTTGCGTCAGCAGTTCCGGCCTGAATTCTTGAACCGCGTGGACGATATTATCGTCTTCAATTCACTCACCCGCGAACACCTGGCCTTGATTGTGGATATTCAATTGCGCAATGTAGGTATGCTGCTGAAAGATCGTCAGATAACGCTGGAGGTGACCGAAGCCGCGAAAGATCGGCTAATCGCCGAGGGTTACGACCCGCAATATGGCGCCCGGCCCATGAAGCGCGCCATCCAGCGGTTGATCCAGGACCCGTTGGCTCTCAAACTGATCAACGGTGAATTCAGTGAAGGTGATACCGTGGTGGTGGATGCCGGCGCTGCCGACGGCGAGCTGGTGTTTAGCACCCAGGTTTCCGTGGCAGTGTGAGGTTTTGATATGACGACCAATACACTCAAGACCGTGCTCCTTCTCGGTCTGCTCAGCGGCCTCTTCCTGGTGATCGGAGAGGCGCTGGGCGGCCGTCAAGGCCTTTATTACGCTCTATTTTTTGCAGCAATCCTGAACTTCGCCAGCTATTTTTTCTCGGATAAGATGGCACTGGCGATGTATTCCGCGCAGCCCCTCACCGAGACGGACAACCCCGAAGCATGGCGCCGCGTGGAACCGATCGTACGCAACCTGACCCAGCGCATGGGGTTGCCGATGCCCAAGTTGTGGCTGATTCCCGAGGGTTCGCCGAACGCGTTCGCTACCGGCCGGAATCCCAAGCATGCCTCGGTGGCATTTACTACGGGAATCCTGCAGCTCATGAACGATACGGAAATCGAAGGCGTGGTGGCTCACGAACTGGGCCACGTGTTGCACCGCGATATTCTGATCAGCTCGGTCGCTGCCATGGTTGCCGCCGCGATTACGATGCTGGCGCGCATGGCGTTCTGGTTCGGACCCCGCGATCGCGACAGCGAGGGAGGAAGCGTGTGGGGTGGATTGCTTATGATGATTCTCGCGCCCATCGCCGCTCTGCTGATTCAAATGGCCATCTCGCGCTCCCGGGAATACGACGCCGATGCCGCTTCCGCCAAGTACGTCGGCTCTCCTTACCCGCTGATCAATGGTTTGCAGAAGCTGGAAAACTGGTCGAAACGCATCCCCATGGACGCGTCACCGGCCACGGCGCACATGTTCATCATCAAGCCGTTTACCGGCCAGAACATCATGCGTCTGTTTTCGACTCACCCCTCCACTGAGGATCGCATTGCCCGTTTGCAGGCTATGCGATGAACCAAACCCAGGACCGCTTCCCTGACAACCGCGGCTCAGTCACAACCAAAGGGAGCGATCCCGCTGATTCGATGACCGAGGTCCGTGTCAACCCGAAGGCGGCCGGGCGCGTCGCCTCGGGGCATCCATGGATCTTCGCGAGCGACATCACGGACCGCGACGGCGCGCAGCCGGGCCAAGCCGTCAAAGTGCTCGATCACCGAAGTCGTCCCTTAGGCACTGCGCACTATAGTTCCGCATCGCAGATTTCGCTGCGCATGCTCTCAAATCAGGTCGAGGAGATTGACCGCGAGTTTTACCTCCACCGCTTACGCGCTGCGGACGAGCACCGCCGCCGGGTAGTGCGCGACAGTGAAGCTTATCGGGTAACACACGGCGAGGCGGACCGGCTCCCTGCCCTGGTGGTCGATCGCTACGGAGACTACCTGGTCATTCAGACTCTCAGCCAAGGCATGGACGCTGCAAAAGCGGACATCGTGTCTTGCCTCGAGGAACT
>DASXNP010000273.1:0-1742 GCA_036494985.1 Binataceae bacterium (SeqCode) | reverse complement strand
CAGAAGTTTTCATCGATAGTCTCCCCACTCGCATTCGAGTTGCGTTCGCTTATCTCTTTTTCTGGACTAAACCGGCGAGCACGTCGATTTCTTCCAATGGCATCGCAGCTCGGCTGCTCTTCTCGTCGTGCAATTCTCTTCGCTCGCGCATCTCTGGTGGCCGGCTTCCTGCCGCGCCAGTCAAACGATCCTCAAAGAAGTACACACCGACGCCGTACTTCTTTCCTGAATCGCTTCGCTCTGAGCCCGCCAAGCGAGTCAAGAACGTATCTAACTCCGTTAGAAGCTCCTGACCCCGCTCACCGGCAACAGCCATAAACCGGTCGCGTCCTGCTTCCGAAATCGGCTCGTCAGCAACTACGGCGCGCTCGAAATATGAAGGCTCGTCGCCGACACGGAGCAAGTTGTGAACAAAGCTGTCCGCAACGTTCGCCAAAATCCGACCCATCCACTCGATCCGCTTCACATCGGCCTCGTGCGGAAGGTACGCACGTGACAAGCAGCGGACGGTAAGCGAATCGATGACCTCAACCGTGCCGGACGCAACCAGTTCGTCGAGCAGCGCCTCGGGATCGGCCCGCGGGCAGGCGGCATCGACCAACTCCCTGAAGCTGCGCCGCGGCGAGCCGGGAGTGGGCGCCAGATCCAACTCCATCGCGAGGCCGTATGCCCCCGAAAAACCGGTATGGGTATGCCAGACAGTCAGCAGGTTCGTGACCTGATCGAGGCTCACCGGCGCCCGCATCCCGAGCGGCGCGCCGGCGCGCAGCGCCTCGCGCAGAGAAGACACGTCTGATGTCGTGAGGCCCGCCACTACAGCAAGGCGCGCGTCGGTCGTAGCCCTCTTTTGATCCAACAGCTTGGCTTCGAGTGCCTGGATGTAGGTGCGACGCACCACGCCTGCGATTTCGCTCGCCGAGATTCCGTACTCAAAAGCAACACGCATGAGCGGACGCACGAGTTCGGCGAACACGCTCAGAACCGCTTCCTTCTCCCGTGAGGACTTGTTCATGCTGCCTTGATGGCTTTGTTGTGACATAACTCTAGGTTGCTCAGTTACTTATGTCAATTAACGAAAGATTGCAAAGGGGGCGTTGAACGGCCGATCAACGCCTAAAAACCAGTCAGAACAGTGGGTTACAAAGTCAGACCGGTCCTACACGTGCCGTAGGCAGTCGGGTGTCAGACGGGTCCTTCGATCCCGGGGACGGGACGGCGGGGACCGAGCCTCAGGTGCGCTCTGTGGGCTCGAACAATCGCCGATGCTCGAGGATGGCGTAGCGATCGGTCATACCGGCGATGTAATCGGTTACGGCTCGTGCCCGTCCGGCGGCACCGTGCGCACTCTCGGCGTGGCGCGCGTGATCGCGATGCTCAGTCGGCATGAGACTCACATCGCCGAAAAAAGCCTCGAAGAGCTGTTGCAACACGCGACGGGCCTTCGAGGTCATGCGTAACACTTTGTAGTGCCGGTAGACGTGCTCGCGCAGGAACGTCTTGAGTTCGAGGTGCTCCTCGCGGCAAGCATCGCTCAGCATGGCGAGCGGCTGCGGCTGACCGCGCACCTCGTCGATCGAGCGCGGCTGCGCGACGGCGAGCTGTTCCTGGGTGCTGCGGATGAAGTCGACCACCAGGTGATTGATCATGCGGCGGATGGTTTCATGCACCAGGCGGCGCTCCCCCAGCTGCGGGTAGCGGGCCACGACCGCGTCATGCTGCCGCCGGAACATGCGCACTTCGCG
>DASXNP010000272.1:0-5109 GCA_036494985.1 Binataceae bacterium (SeqCode) | reverse complement strand
TAACCCTTCGAATCTTTTCGCCACGCGAAGTGGATCGTCAAACTCCTCCATCGGCAACATCGGTCCCACGCACTCGCTCAGGCTGACTATCGGGCGGCCGCTTATCGCCGCCGACCCCCGATACTCGATCGCGTCGCTATCGCAGGTCCCGACTTCGACTTCCAATTCCACCTCATCGCCGGGCGGCGACGGCGATTCAATCACGCACCGGCCGACTATTCCCGCCACGGGTCTTGCAGAAAAATGGCAACGCTCCATGGCGATCCATGCCGCTAGTTGGCCCACCCCCTCAGCGAGCAGACTCGGCGGTATCGCTGCTCCAGCGGGAATTTTGAAACGGCCCCGCGCGCTCTTTCCCGATTTGATCTGATCGATCGAGTCAACGAAGAGAAAACCCATCTGTGCCGCCCGTCGGCCGATTCATTCGTCCGAGGCCTGCCCCTCGTCCGCGCCGGTCACGCTTTCCGGACGCAGCGCACGCAGTACCAGCTTGCAGAACGTCTCCACGGTGAAAAGGGTCGGCAGATCGGCGACCTTCATTTTCGCCGGAAACTGATCGGATGGCACTTCGCTCAGATATTGTTGCAGCCGCTGCCGCCCCGCCTCGGTGACGTAACCCTTGTCTTCAAACTCTTGTTCGCTCAGATTTCCACGAGCCTGTTCTAAAATCTTGCCGCGGGGAATCTTGATTTTGAAGGCGCGCTCCAGCCGGAAGACGATATCGAGCGTATCGATCGACTCGGCGCCAAGATCGCCGATCAGGCGACTCTTAAGCTGCACTTCGTCGTGCTCGCGCCCCAAGGCGTCCGCGATATTTTGGGATACCTTCGGATATACTTCCGCAATCTGCTCAGGCCTGAATTCCGCTTCTTGCCCCATCGGGTCATCACTCCATCTTGAAGCCACCGTCCACGTTCAGCACGTGGCCGGTAATATAGTCCGCGAATCGCGAGGCCAGGAAAACCACTGCGTAGGCAACCTCCGACGGCGTACCTGCACGTCGCATCAGGATCCTCGACGCGATCTCTTCGGCTGCGCGCTCGCGAACTTCCGCTGACATCTCCGTCTCGATTATTCCGGGTGCTACCGCATTGACGTTGATTCTGCGCGGCGCCAATTCCACTGCTAACGCGCGGGTAAAGGCGTCGATCGCGCCCTTGCTTGCTGCGTAGTTGGTCTGGCCGCGACCTCCCTTCTGTCCCGCAATCGAACTTATATTTACGATCTTTCCCGACCGCTGACTTATCATATAGGGCACCACCGCGCGTGTCAGGTTAAAGACGCCGCCGACGTTGGTGCCGATCACGGCGCTGATGTCTTCGTCACCCAGAAGCCCGAGTAGATTGTCGCGAACGATGCCGCTGTTGTTGATCAGCACGTCGATTCTGCCGGTCCGCGCGCTGATTCTTTCGACCGCGCCGACGCAGGCCGCGGGGTCTCTCACGTCGACGCGCTCAGACCTGACACGTCCACTTCGCGACGCTTCGATCGCCGCGCGCGCCGCCGCTTCATCCAGGCGGTATAAAAAAGTGACATCGGAACCTTCGGCCGCAAATGCTTCCACAATCGCGCGTCCGATTCCGCGGCTGCCGCCGCTTACGACGATGGTCTTGTCCGCCAGCCCCGACTCTCCGAGCATCGCAGCGCTCATTGCGCGATCGAGTAGCCGCCATCGACGACCACCGTCTGTCCGTTGATCATCCGCGCTTCTGGCAGGCAGAGCAGGTAGACCGCGTTGGCAACATCCTCGCAAGTCAGCACGCGGCCCGACGGCGATCGATTGACGAACCGACCGATCATCTCGGTTCGATTCGGGAAAAAACCCAGCGCGTCGGTATCGACCAAACCCGCGCTTACCGTGTTCACCCTTATTCCACGCGGCCCGAGCTCGTATGCCAGCGTCCGGACAATCGACTCGAGCGCGGCCTTCGAAGCTCCGATGAATCCGTAGTCCGGCATCGCGCGCTGCGATCCGAGGCTCGACAGCGCGACCACCGACGCACCCTCCGGCATCAGTGCGACCGATCGCTGGACGATCAAATTCAGCGCGAGCGCGTTAGTCTCCATACACCACCGCCAATGCTTGATCGTCATTTCCAAGGTCGGCTTAAGAACGCCGCTGGCCGCGTTGCTGATCAGAATATCAATTCGCTGAAACTCACGCCGGAATTCACTAAGCAGCTCGTCGACACTTTCGGGACTGGCCACGTTCGCCTGTATCGCGAGCGCCCGCCGTCCCAAACCGTGCAGCGCTTGGCGCAGCGATTCGGCTTCATCGTGGCTGTTGTAGTAGTTCGCCGCGATGTCGCAGCCCGATTCGGCCAGCTTCAGGGCGATCGCCCTGCCGATTCCGCGCGAGGCACCCGTGATCAGCGCGACTTTCCCTTCTAAGGTCTTCGTTTGCTTGTCCGTCTCAAACCGTATGCACGCATTATTGTACACGGCCGCATAAGAAGCGACGCCGGGTTTTGATGTATCCTTCATCCAGGGACGGTCCGGGCGATTGAGTCATTTGGCACGGGAAGCAAAGCTTGGCGATTCGCGGCCGGATCAATCGCGGTTGAGCCACTCCGTCTGCTTGAGCCGACGCGCCGCGGGCATCGCGCTCTTGCTGCTTTGTGCGGTTCTCTATCTTCCGGGCCTGACCACGATCCCTCCGATCGATCGCGACGAAGCGTACTTTGCCCAGGCCACCCGCCAGATGCTCGAAACCGGCGATTACGTTCGGCCGCGCTTTCAAGATCAGAATCGCTATCGCAAACCGATCGGGATCTACTGGCTTCAAGCCGCCTCGGTGGCAGCTTTGGGTCAGCGCGGCCGTCGCGTGATCTGGCCCTACCGTATCCCCTCGGTAGTCGGTGCCGCGCTCGCCGTGCTCATGACCTGGGCGATCGGCGAAACGCTCTGCGATGCGGAGACCGCGCTGCTCGCCGGTGCGATTCTCGCTTCGTCGATGCTGCTTACGGTGGAGGCTCTGATGGCGAAGACCGATGCGATGCTGCTCGCTTGCATCGTCGCCGCGCAGTGGTCGCTGGCGCTGCTCTATGTTCGATACCCCACCGCGCCCGCACCGGCTCGCTACGCCGCAGTGTTTTTTTTCACGCAGGGTCTAGGAATTCTCATCAAAGGGCCGGTCGCACCGCTGGTCAGCTTCTTGACGATCGCTGGACTAGCTCTGATGGAGCGGTTCGATCCCGCCAGCACCGGGGGTTCGATGATCCGCAAGCTGATCCGCGACCTTCGCCTTTCCTGGGGCATCCCGCTGGTACTCCTGATTTTGGCACCTTGGACCATCGCGGTAGGGGTCTCGACGAATTGGAGCTTCTTCAGCGAGGCAGCTGCGCGGGATATCGGCCCCAAGATCGTAACCGGGGTTGAATCGCATGGCGGATGGCCCGGCTACTACTTTGTAACTGCGTTGGTTACGTTCTGGCCGGCTTCGATCGTGGCCGGGTTGGCGGTTTGGCATACGATCTCGCATCCCAAGACACCGGCGGCACGTTTCATACTCGCGTGGCTTGTTCCCACTTGGCTTTTTTTCGAATTCCTCCCGACCAAATTGCCACATTACGTCATGCCCGCGTTTCCGCCGCTGGCTCTGGCGACGGCGCGCTTCGCCGTCGCCACCGAACCGACGGCGGCGCCTTGGCGATGGATTAGGCTGCAAGGCTTACTGTGGCTGTCCGCAACCGTCGTCTTGGGCAGTGCGTTGATCGCAGCTCCGCTGTTCCTCGGTGGTCGCGAATCCACGGTTGGGTTGATCGCCTCGATGGTGGCCTTCGCGTCAGGCTGGGTCGCTTTTCGAGCCTGCAGACGCGGGGACCCGCGCGGTGGCCTGTGGTGCGCCGTCGCTGGCGCCGCGGTGCTGATTTTCGTCTTGCGATCTTGGATGATCCCGGGCCTCGAGGCGCTGTGGCTGCCGTCGCGAGCCGCCGCCGCGGTGGCGCCCACCTCCGATCCCGCCCCGGTAGCGGTGGTCGGTTACGATGAGCCGAGCATGGTCTTCCTTATCGGTACCGATACTCAACTCACCAATCCTGCATCGGCCGCGCAACTGTTGAAGGATCGCCCGGGCGCGGTTGCGCTGGTCAATGACCGACAGCTTCGGGATTTCGAATCGGCCATGCGTTCAAAGGCCGTGGTCGCCGTGCCGATCTGGAGCGGGTCAGGGATCGACTACACCAAGGGCCGCGCCGTCTCCATGACAGCCTTCAAACTTTCGCCGGCGCTTCGATGACTCCGCGCGCGCAAGGTCCTGGATGCCCTCACACCTGATCCCAGGGCGGGGAGCCCCGGTCTTCGATCCTGCGCGCTTGCGAAGCGTCCTGATCATCAAGATGTCTTCGATCGGAGACGTCGTACACGCGATGCCGGTCGCGTCGGCTCTGCGCCGGAGCTATCCGAAACTTCGGATCACCTGGTTGATCGAAGACTGGCTCGCGCCCCTGCTCAAGCAGCATCGGGCGATCGATCGGTTGATCACGCTTCCGGCGCTGCGACTGGGCTTGCGTGACTTGCGGCTCTCGGGCTTGCGCGAAGCGATTCGCGAGTTGCGCTCGGAACGGTATGACGTAGCGATCGATTTGCACGGCCTTTTGAAGAGTTCGGCGATGTCACTTCTGTCGCGCGCGCCGATCCGGATTGGCACCGACTATCAGCGCGAGGGCGCGCATCTGTTTTCCTATGGGGTCCCGGGTTATTCGCCGACCTCAGACGTAGTCGAAGAATACCTCTCCAGTGCGAGGTTCCTCGGGGCGCGAACCGATCAAGTGCAGTTCGACCTGCGTCCTGAAGCTAAAGCGCTGGCCTCGGTAAGAGAAAAGCTCGCCCAGCGCGCCGTGCCAGCGTACGCACCGCTCATAGTCATAAATCCCGCGGCATCTGTACCGTGGAAGGATTGGGCCGCCGAGCGATGGACCGTGCTCGCCGGAGCGTTGGCCGAAAATGGCCGGGTGATTGTAAGTGGAATCGGCCGGCATCGGGAGCGCAACGCCGCCATCGCACGCCCGGCGGGCGCCTTGGATTTCACCGGGGAGACGTCGCTTGCGGAACTGATCGCACTCCTCTCACTCGCAGCGCTTCACATCGCGCCCGACACCGGCTCAGCTC
>DASXNP010000271.1:0-2798 GCA_036494985.1 Binataceae bacterium (SeqCode) | reverse complement strand
TGTCGACCAACAAAGTCTACGGCGACGCGCCCAACGAACTGCCGCTCGCCGAGCTGCCCACGCGATACGACTACGCCACGCCGGAAAATCGAAACGGCGTCGCCGAGTCCATGAGGATCGACCTCTCCAAACATACCATCTTTGGAGTCAGCAAACTGTCAGCCGATCTTATGACGCAGGAGTACGGCCGCTCGTATGGAATCAGAACGACATGCCTGCGTGGTGGATGCCTCACCGGTCCGAATCATTCGGGCGTCGAGCTACATGGTTTCCTGTCATACCTAGTAAAAGCTCAACTGAGCGGCACGCGCTACGTGATTCGCGGCTACAAGGGCAAGCAGGTGCGGGACAATATTCACAGCTTCGACGTCGCCCGCGCGATCGAAGCGATCTACCGCAACCCTGGATGCGCCAAGGTCTATAACATCGGTGGTGGCCGCGAGAATTCGTGTTCGATCCTGGAGGCCTTCGAGCGAGTCGAGACCTTCAGTGGCAAGGCGATGCAATTCGAGTACAACGAAATCGCGCGCTCCGGCGACCATATTTGTTACATTACCGATCTCTCCGCCCTGCGCGCGGCCTATCCGCAATGGAGTATCACGCGCAGTCTCGACGACATTCTGCGTGAGCTGATTGATTCGTGGACGAAACGTATCAGCGCCAGTGAAGTCTTGAAGTGATCGAGCCCGATCCTGAGCTGATTGAGACACTGGCGCATCGGGAGTGCTTTCGCGATGAATACCGGCTTCGTCGCGATCCGATCGCCGAAGATCGGCTAGCGTGGCGCGCGCAAATTTTCCGCCATCTGACTCACCTGATGCCGCGGCAGACAATCCTGGAGCTTGGATGCGGCGACGGCGCATTCACCCGCCAGCTCGTACGAGTCTCACGCGGCGAAAACCCGATAACCGCACTATCGTTCCGGGAAGCCTCGCAGCCGCCGCGCCTCCCGCCCTCGGTCGAGTATCTCGCAGACGCAAATCGGATCCGCGCGCTCGACACGCGGCAATTCGACCTGATCGTGGGGCTCGACCTGCTCGACAGCCGCAGCTCCGCTTCGCTTCTTACGTGGGCGCATGAACGGCTCCTTCCTGGCGGCCAGGTCATCTTCTTCGAGAGTAATCCGTGGAATGTGATGCTGCGCGCGCGCCGCCTCATTCAGTCGTGGTTTTTGCAATCGCAAGATCCGCGGGGGCTGCTCAGCCGCCGCCAGTTGAACGAACTGATGTCCGAGATCGGCTTAATTCGGATTTTCACGGTATACACTGACTTCGTTTACGCGCCTCTCAGCGCGAGGATGGCGTGGCTGCTGCGCAACCTCTCGATCATTCTGGAAAACGCTCCGCTAGTCCGCACGCTCGCGGGAGCAATCATCGTGCACGCGCAAAGGCCACCACGAATCGTCGAACGGCCTCCCATATCGCTTTGCAATCACGCCGCATTAGACGATGCGGTTTCGATCGTGGTTCCCTGCCATAACGAACAGATGAACGTAGAACCGCTGGTGAATGGATTGCGTGGGCTCTATGGCGACTACCTCCATCAGGTTGTCCTGGTCGATGACAACAGCACGGACCACACCCGCGAGGTAATCGAGCGGCTCGCCTCCCGCGATTCACGCATTACGCCGGTGATCCGGACGCCGCCCAACGGCGTGGGGCGCGCGCTGGCCGATGGCTATCACGCGTCGACCGGCCGCTGGATCATGAGTATGGACTGCGACTTCCAGAACCTGCTCCCCGAGCTTCGCGATATGTTCGAAGCAGCGGCGGACGGTTTCGACGTGGTGGTGGGTAGCCGATTCTCGCGCCATAGCGTGCTGCTCAACTATCCGGTGCGGAAGATAATCGCAAACCGCGCCTTTCATCTGTGCGCGCGGGTCCTGTTGAGGCGGCGGTTTCGCGACCTGACCAACAACCTGAAACTTTTTCGTCGCGAAATCCTCGAACGGATGATACTTACCCAGCCCGGATTTGCGGTGAACGCGGAAACCGGGTTCGAGCCGTTAGTGATGGGCGCCAAGGTCAAGGAAGTGCCGATCTCCTGGATCAATCGTACGCCCGAGATGGGCGCCTCCTCGTTTAAGCTGCTGAAAGTAGGAGGTGGGTATGGCGAGGTGCTGGGGTGGCTGTGGTTGCGATGCGTATTCGGGGCGGGACCGTATCGGTTTCGAATCGATCCGGGGATGCGCTCAACCTATGGCGGCGATGGATCGATCGCGGAGCTATCCACGGCGGTCGAGGGCACGCGCAATTGAGCGGATCGCGGCGTGAGATCGTAACGATGGGCGCCGTTGCGCTTGTCGCGACGGTGATTCGAATTGCGATCATTCCGCGCCAGGGATTGTGGGCCGACGAAATTTTTTCGCTAGCGATCGCCACCGGCCACAGCCTCGAGCAGCCGGCGAACCAATCGCGCCCCGAACTCGGCGACTACTACGAGAGTCCCGAGCCCCGACCCGCGTCTTTTTATCGCACTTTTCTGCAAAACGACCGCGGCGCCGACTTCACGCGAGTAACGCGCGCAGTGTTCTTGTCGGACACCAATCCCCCGCTCTACTATGTCCTTCTTCACTGGTGGACGCTTAGTTTCGGAACCTCCGACTCATCGCTACGTATGTTTTCCGCGGTCTGGTCGCTCGCGACGCTTGCGATGGTCTTCCTTGTGGGACGGCGAATCGGTGGCTTTCGAACCGGAATCATCGCATCGCTGATCTTCGCGGTAGCACCGCAGGCACTGTTCTATTCGACTGAAGGGCGGATGTATTCGCTGATGTGGTTTCTGATCACGGCATATGC
>DASXNP010000270.1:0-7140 GCA_036494985.1 Binataceae bacterium (SeqCode) | reverse complement strand
GAGCGACCCGATCTCAGGCCTCATCTAGCGGCGTGGCGGCGACATCGCAAGCTCGACGCTGCTAAACGTCGATCGGTTCGAATTCAGAGGCGAGCGATGCTGCGTCTTCGACCCCCCGCAGATCGAGAAGAAAGGCGCCGTCCGAAATCCGTCCGATTATCGGCGGGCGCGCGCGGCGAAAATGCCGCGCGATCCAGTCCGCCGAGTAGCGGGGATGCGTAACGCGAAGCGCGCGGCTTTCAAGCATTTCAGTCGGCGCAGCGCCCGATCCAATCTGCGCAAGCGACTCGACCTTCTCGACCTTGAAATCCGCTTCGAGCCGCTGGACCAGAAGGGGCGCGGCTTTGGCCGCGATCAATTCGAGATCGCCGACCGTTCTTCGCATCAATCGGAGAACCGGAATCGATTCATCGAGGTTGGCGGATCTCATATAGAGCCGTAGCGTTGCCGCAAGCGCCGCGAGGGTCAGCTTGTCGCAGCGCAGAGCCCGCTTGAGCGGATTGCGCTTGAGCTTCGCGATCAGACCGCGCTTGCCCACGGCGATTCCGGCCTGCGGGCCGCCGAGCAGCTTGTCGCCCGAGAACGTCACGATTCCCGCGCCCGCGGCGACGCTGGCGGCCACGATCGATTCCTTCGGGCCGCCAAACTTCGTCAGATCGGTCAGCGCTCCGGACCCGAGATCCTCCATCAGGTCAATGCCGCGCGCGTGCGCCATTGTGGCCAGTTCCCGCAGGTTCACTTCAGCCGTGAACCCTACGATCCGGTAGTTGGAGGGATGAACCTTCAAAAGCATCCCGGTCTCCGGCCCGATTGCGCGTTCGAAGTCGGCGAGATGCGTTCGATTCGTCGTGCCGACTTCCCGCATCCGCGCGCCGCTTTTGGCCATCACATCCGGAATTCGGAATGATCCGCCGATTTCGATCAATTCGCCGCGCGACACGATTACTTCGCGTCCCTCCGCGATTGAGTTGAGCGCAAGCAGCACCGCCGCAGCATTGTTGTTCACGACGGTGGCCGCTTCCGCACCGGTGAGGGCGCAAATCTCTTCCTCGACCAGTTCGTCGCGATCACCGCGTTCTCCGGATTCGAGGTCGTACTCAAGATTGATCGGCGATCCCGCGGCAGTCTTGATCGCTTCGATCGCACTTTGCGCAAGCGGCGCGCGCCCGAGGTTAGTATGGATCAGGACGCCCGTTGCATTGACGACGTTGCGGATCCGCGGCTGGTCGCGGTCGATTTCGCGGCACGCCCGCTTGATAATCTCATCTCTAATCCGATCGCGCGAATCGGATGCCAGATGCGCTCCTTGGACGATCTCCTCTCGCGCCTCTTCGATCGATCGGCGCACCACCAGCGCGAGATAGCCTCGGCGGAATTGACCCACCGCTTCCATCCCAGCAAGCGATTGGACGCATTCGTCGACCGAGGGCAGCAAGCGCCGCGCCACAAGCTTCGCGCTGGCTGAACTGGGAACCCGCGCCCGCTTTGATCCACGATTCTTATTGGAGTCCACGATCGATCAGGCCAAGCTTGTCACGGATCGACAAATTTACCAGGCCAGAGGCTCGGACCTCGGTCGTCATCATCCAGCAGCAATTCATCATATTCCGCTCTTTCGCTCACTCAACTTCTGGAAAAACCGGATCCCGGTTTCCTTCGGCTGCCGGCCTAAGCCCGCCTCTCGCCGGCGGATTTAGCTTCGCCGTTCCTCTCCGAGTTGGAGGGGGAGGCCGTCGTCAAGCTGCTAGAGGGGCTATGACGCGCGGCGACGATACAATATTAAATGTAACGGCTTGGTACCCTCAGGACGTACTCCCGGGCGTTTTCTTTCGACCTTGCTTACAGATTCGAAGCGCCCCTTCGCCGCTATGTGTCAGTGGTCGGCTTCTCGACGGACCGATTCGGCAGCGCTCAGTTGATTAATTTCTTCATCTGAGCAGATGCGTTTCTCGATCATGAGATGCTCAAGGGCGCGCAGAAAGCGTTCGTAGTAGGTTGATTCCTCTTGGCGCGCGTCCGCCGAAGAAATTTCCGTGATTAGGTGGTCGCGGAATTCGTCCCATTCGAAAAGACCGCGCTCGCAGAGTCCGACCGCCATCCCAAAAGCTCGACTTTCCCATGGTTCGTTGAAAACCGGCTCGCCATTGCGGCGCGGAATCGCCGCGGGACCGTTGGCGTCGGCGGCGATGCGCTTGGCGAGATTTTCCACGGAATTCACCGGTTTGGCGTGACGGCTCTCGCAACGCCGATCATCGCGTCGCGCGTCACCAACTCCGCCAACTCCGCTTCGCTCCTCCCCTCACTGTTGGGAGGACGCTCGGGTAGAACCAGGTAACGCATCTCCGAGCTGCTGTCCCACACTCGAAGTTCTACCGATGACGCCAGATCGAGCCCAAGCTCGCGCAGTACTTGACGCGGTTCGCGGACGATCCGGGCCCGATATTCAAGCGACTTGTACCAGGTTGGGGGCAATCCGAGCACCGGCCACGGGTAGCAGGAGCAGAGCGTGCAGCAGACGACGTTATGGACCTTCGGCGTGTTCTCCACGACCCGCAGATGCTCGGCCTGGAGGCCGCCGAAGCCCAGCTCGGCGATCGCCGCGGCTCCGTCATGGAGCAATCGCTTCTTGTAAGCGGGATCATTCCATGCGCGCGCCACGACCTTCGCGCCGTTGAGAGGCCCGACGTCCTTCTCATAGGTCTCGACGATCTTGTCGAGCGCATCGCTGGCCAGCAGGCCCTTTTCAACCAGCAAAGCTTCGATCGCCTTCGCGCGCAGCGCAGCCGCTGACAGTGGTCGCGGATGGTGATGGCTTTCGGTGTCATGATCGCTCATCGGCTCTTCTTCCTCGTTGATTTCGCGTTCCCGCGCGAAGGTTTTCCTGACCGCGCCGCTGGTTTAAGCGTGGCTGCCTTTGCCGCAGTTAGGCGCCTTGCGCCTGACCGTTTGGCCCGGGTGCCATCCGGCGCGAGATAGCTTTCCCAGAGATCGACCAGAACGCACTCGTTCGGTTCAGCGCTATCTCCCCAAAGCTCGCGCGCGCCAATGCGCACCGTGTAGAGATGCTGAGGATTCTCCCCGAGTCCATGCGCATTCGTGTCCGGAAAGACATGCGCGCCGTGATGCGCTGCAATCACGCCGCGCTTGTTACGCGCATATCGCGGCAAGCGCGTATGCCCCTGCGGGTTCAGGTTGCGCGTCGTCACGAGATCACCGAGGGCGAAGCGAGGCTTTCGACGGATCGAGCGCGTGACTGGATTACCGGCCTGCAGAATGGTTGGAATGTTGTTCGCGAGCGCCGGATCTTCGCGGCGTGGCACTTCAAGGTCGGGATTGGCGGCAAATTGCTGGACTTTCGCGTCTATTTCTTCGCGGGTTAAGGTGCGGGCGCTTATGATTAAGGCTTCTCTGACGGCGAGCCATTTTTGATAGTAGCTCAGCGTGAGAATCTGCTCGGGTGGGAGGCTTTCGCCCGCATGGCGGAGGGCATCAAGCGTCACCGGCCCGGTCCCCACGCGCGAGATAGCCATGGCGAACACGCGCGACTCCCAGGGTTCGTGAAACACGGGCTCGTTGAGCTCCACGCGCACCGGCCCGAATCCATCCAAGCCACCAATATCCTGAACGCTGTTCATGTAAGACCTCAATCGCGCCGCTTAGCACCTGAGATCAGTTCCAAGGTCTGTGTGACGGGTCTTGGACTTGCATAACTTGCATTTGATGATCGATCTCTGGCCAAACGCGGTGTTGGTGCATCGCAGGTAATTGGCCTGCCTCGCGGCGAAGGAACCAGCACTTGTCGACCGGCTTGCCAGTACTTAGCACATTTTGGTTCTTGTCCTGTAAGGTGCCGGCCGGTCGCGCCCAGACGCCTCCGCCATCGTCTTTGCCTCGGTCAGCTTCCGGTATTCGGAGGTAGTCCATGAGCATGGTCAAACGGCGTTTTCGCCTCCGCTAGTGGAGTTCAACCCGGAGGTGCGTCTAGGAAGGTCGCCGATGACCAAGCGCATGACGCGTCGCCGCTTGCCAGCTCTCCTGATTTCACGAAATCCGGCCGCGACAAAGGCTTCAACGAAGCCCATGAAGCGGTAGCTCGGCGAGTCCGCGTCAACTGGATAGGCCTCAACGACAGTAGCACCGCGCCTTGTGGCGTGAGCGACCGCAGCGCTGATCAGTCGTCCTACCAGCCCATGTCCGCGATAGTCTCGCTTGATGAAGAAGCATGCGAGCGACCAGATGCACTCGTCCTCGTCGTGTTCCTCGGGACCGCCGAGCTCTCGATAGGTCTGTCGCGGCGCTATGGAGCACCAGGCCACAGGTTTGTTATTCGCATAGGCCAGAATACCCACTGGCACGCCTGCCGCCACGCGAGAGTTCATCTGAGTCCGACGGCTTCCGCCGTCGTGTTTTTTGGCCTCTATCCGCGAGGCGCGCCAGAGCATGCACCAGCAGCTTTTTGGCCCGCCGCGCTCCTCGAAAAGAGCGGCGAAGTCGGTCCAGGTCTTCCGATCGACCTCGCGAAAGACTATCGGCCCCATCATTGCGACTCTGACCACGGTCGGGTGGCGCGTCGAGCCTTAAAAAGTCAGGCCGCCTAAACTTCAGGCGGTGACTGCCCGACTGTCGGCTACCAAAATGCCTCGATTCTACGGCCGGTCTTCATCTGGTCCCTCCGGGTCTCGTTTTGCGGCCATTGCCAGCTAGGCGGCCCCGAACGACGACATCGCAAGTCTGACCAACCTCTGCGGGTTGCTCTCGTCGTCCTCAAGCGGACCCATCGGCCAATTCAATCGCGCCGGCGCCGGGACTGGCCCTGAACACTGCGCGTTTGGCGCTCGCGTCTAAGACTCCGATGCGCGCGTAGAAGTTCTTGTCCAACGCCTCGATCACCCCGGCAACTTCGGCTCTTCGGCACAAAGCGACCATGCATCCGCCGAAACCCGCCCCGGTAAGACGCGCGCCAAGCGCGCCCGCCGATCGTGCGCAGGCGACCAGTCGGTTGAGGCTCTCGGTGCTGACCTCGAAATCGACCGCGAGGCTGCGATGAGACTCGTTCATCAACTCGCCCATCGCGCCGAGGTCTCCGCGCCACAGCGCAGCGACGGCGCCGCGCACGCGGACCGCTTCGCTGAAAACATGCCGGGCGCGCTCGCGTAGCTTGAGCCTACCGGGAGCTTGGATTGCATCCCGGTTCGCCCCGCTTCCGAACAGTTCGGTTCGCAGTCCGCTCTCGCTTACTTCGAGCAAGCGGGCAGCCTCCTTTAATCCACCAACGATTGCGTCGCCGCCATCGCTCAGCACCGCGGTTAATTCATCGGTCGAGCGAGTTGGAACCCGGCGCACAACATCGCCCAGCACGCGAACGTTCGCGAGGCCCAGCGCTTTTCCGATGAGCCGCGCGGCGACGGCACATTCGACCACACGCCGGTTGTATTCTGCCCGCAGCTCTCCAGACTTGTCCGCCCGCTGCAGGCTGTCAGCGACGAGTAGTGCCGCTTCGCCCGGGACCGGCACGGGCAGGGCCCGCAGGGGGTCGAATTCGATGAAGAGCGCGTGATCGCGCCGACCCAAAACCGATGCTGCTTGATCCATTCCGCCGGCCAACGTACCCACGTAGCGTTCGCTGCGCGCAGCCATTTGCGCAAGCTCCAGTCGTTGCATTTCGATTTCGTTGATCGCAGTCATCGCCAAAGTCAGGGCGACGGTCAACGCCGCCGACGACGACAGTCCAGCTGCCAGGGGTACCTGGCCATCAACGATCAGATCGAATCCTCGCAGTTTCGTGCGGCCGCCAAGCGCCCGCGAACAAGTCACCAACCCCTGCGCGGCAGCCTTGACGTAGTTTCCCCAGTCGCCGGCAGCGAAAAGCGCGATCTCGTCGCTCAATTCGAAAGAGCGCGGTGCGAACGCAGAATTTGCATTGGCCGCGAACACGAATCTATCCGGGCGCGCTGCCGCCACGACGATCGTTGAACGATCGATTGCCGCGGGCAGCACCGGCAGATTGCTGTAGTCGGTATGCTCGCCAATGAGATTCACCCGACCGGGTGCCCGCGCCGCAACCAAGCGCGCAGGACGCGATCCGCGTATCGAAGCTGCCAGCAATCGCGCACGCCCGATCTCTTCGGGTGTCCACGCAGTCGCCTCCGACAGGTCTTTCACGAGCGATTCGCGCCTCCGAAGTGATCGCGCGCACGCTCCAGAGCTTCCGCAGTGCCAATATCGGACCAGAATCCTTCGACCGCGACGGCGCGGACTTCGCGACCGTCTTCAATCATTGCGGCGATCGCGCCAGGCAGCTCGATTTCGCCGCGTTCGGACGGCACCAGCTTGTGCACATAGTCGAAAAGAATCGACCGGGCCGTGAACAAGCCGGCGTTGTTCCAATTGGTTGCCGAAGATCCACGCCCCGGCTTCTCGACCAGCCGTGTCACGCGCGCTTTCGAGTCGACATAAACGGCAGCTCCCGCATGGGGATCGTCCACGCGATTGACGGTCAGTATCAGGTCGCTGTCGGATTCATTCGAGCTTGCGATCAGACGAGCGTAGCTCGGCGAATCCATCAGCACATCGCCCCATCCGAATACGAATCGTTCGGCATCGGCCACAAAACCCCGAGCTTTTAGAATCGCGCCGCCGGTTCCATTGAGTACTTCCTGCTGCAGAGTCTTAATTCGCAGCCCCGCGCGGGTCTCTATTTCCCGGCAGGCCTGCGCGACCTGGTCGCCGAGATAGCCCGTCACCACTGCGAACTCGCTTATCCCGTTGGACGCCAGCGAGCCGATAATCCTGGCTAGAATCGATATGCCCGCGACTGTGAGGAGCGGTTTCGGGGTGTGTGCCGTAAGCGCTCCGAGCCGCGTTCCCCGCCCGGCCGCGAGCAGGATCGCTTTGCTGAGGTTCGTCCTCACGTAGTGCTCGATCGGCGCTCAATCGACCCGCTTTCAGTGATTCGAAGCGCGGTGTTCCAAAACGCGAATTCGCTCAGCGCGCGGCCGCTTGAGCCACGCGAGGCAAAATGCCACCTCGGTTGCAGCCCACCACCCAGGCCGACCCGCATCGTCTCAATCGGACAGCCGCCCTCGGCCGAATCTTGTCGTCATCCAGTGCGTTTGACCCTCGCTTTGGCGGGAGGGCACC
>DASXNP010000269.1:0-1595 GCA_036494985.1 Binataceae bacterium (SeqCode) | reverse complement strand
CTGGCAACCGGACTGCTGTTCGCCGCGCCGGGAATTCCCGCGCTGTTCATGGGCCAGGAATTTCTGGAGGACAAGAACTGGAGCGACAATCGCGGGGTTGGCGACTTGATCTGGTGGGAAGGGCTTGACGATTCGAGCCCGGTGATGCGCGATTTCATGAGGTTCGCGGCCGACCTGATAAAACTTCGGCGTTCGCAACCCGCGCTGCGCGGAAGCCGCGCTCACGTGTCGCGCGCGGAAAATTTCGACCGCGTGATCGTTTTGCACCGATGGATCGACGGAGAGCCCAAGGACGTGGTCGTCGTTGGCAATCTCGCCGAGCAACCGAAGCAGGGTTATGCGATCGGACTGCCGTTTGCCGGGGATTGGTTTGAGGTGTTTAACAGCGATGTCTACGACAATTTTCCAAATCCCGCGCCGGTCGGCAATGACGGGCGCGTGCGTGCCCAGAGCGAGCCGCTCGATGGTTTCGCGGCGCGAGCCGAAATTGCGCTTCCCGCGAACGGCCTGATCGTGCTTGCGCGCTCAAGGGCCGGGTAACACAGCCAGTTCGTCGACAATACGCGTCCGATGGCTCGGCGAAGGATGCTTCATGGGCTCTGCTCTGTTATGATTTGAACCTGATTTCGCGGCCCGCGATAGGCTTGATAGTTGTAAAAGATGCCAAACTCAAATCCAGCTGCCGAGCAACTGACCGCGCACGCCCTGTTGATCGGCGACCGCATCAATACGGCCGGCTTCGAAGGCCAGGTGTTGTCAAGTTCCCCCTTGGCGGTGCGCGTCGGCTCGAATGGATTGGGGGTGCTGTTTCGCTATGGCGTAGTGGTGCTGATCGGCCTGTCGGCCGCTGAAGAGGCCGAGTTCCTCGAGAGATTGAAAGCCCGCAGCTACGGCAAGATCACGCCTGCCGAGGAAGAATGGGCGAAAATACAGGTTGCAAAAGAGGCCGAAGAACCGATTCCCGTGGGCGGACCCATTCTGGTCCGGGATTTCTCGCTGGAACGGCTATTGCTGGTAGCGGACGCGCTCGCCAAAAGCGTCGTGCTCGGTCGCGACGAAAGGGAGGTCGCGAACGTCTTCGACACCATCGATCCGTTCGCCCGCGAGCTCGGCAATTTCGGCAAGACGTCACGAAACCGGACAGACCTGCTCAAGCTGATGGGCAACGCGCTATTGGTCCAGCATCGCCTGTCGGGCCGGGTCGCGGTCGGCGATAAGCCGGACGTGCTTTGGGACCGGCCCGACCTCGAGCGGCTCTATGCGCGCCTGGAAGACGAATATGAGCTGTCAGAACGCGCCGAGACGTTGAACCGGAAGCTCGCGGTCATCGCTGACACCGCGACCACGCTGGCCGACATCATCGATACACAACGCTCGCTGCGGCTGGAGATCATCATCGTGTTCTTGATCGCGTTCGAGATCGTCATCACGTTCTATGAAATCTACTCCCGCAAGGGGTATTGAGTGGCTTAGGCCGCTTCAATTCGGTCACCCCGAAGGGCTTGAGCGTGTCGATCAACTCGGGGGCCAGCTTGTGATAGTCGAAGCGGAAGTAGCGGATGGCGATGCTTTCCGGCGTGAAGTCGGCAATAATG
>DASXNP010000268.1:0-6838 GCA_036494985.1 Binataceae bacterium (SeqCode) | reverse complement strand
GCCACCGGCGGCTTCTACGACAACTACTCGACCCTGCCTGGCATCGATACCATCGTCCCGGTCGACGTTTATGTTCCCGGGTGCCCGCCGCGCCCCGAAGGCGTTCTCGACGCGCTAATGGCGCTTCAGCGCAAAATCCAGGGGCAGAAGCAGAAGCTGATTACCACCCTCGGCGAGAAGCAGCAACTCACCGCCTCCGGCCGTTAGCGCCGGAGTCCAACTCCCAAAATGGAAAGATACCTCTCGCGATGGCTCGACATTAAGGACCTTCACAAGCTCGACGTATATGAAGCACACGACGGGTATCGGGCCGCCCGCAAAGCACTTTTCGACATGACCCCGGAAGCGATCATCAACGAGATGAAGTCTTCCAACCTTCGCGGGCGGGGCGGGGCGGCCTTCGCCACCGGGGTCAAATGGAGCTTTATCCCCAAGGATTCAAAGAAACCGGTTTACGTTTGTTGCAACGCAGACGAGAGCGAGACCGGCAGCTTCGCGAATCGATATGAGCTCGAATTTGATCCGCACGGCATCATCGAAGGCATCCTTATCACGTGTCGCGCGGTCAACGCGCATACGGCTTACATCTATTTCCGCGGCGAATTCACGGGTCAAAAGCGCTGCGTTGACGAAGCGCTGGCCGAGGCCCGGGCCAAGGGTTACATCGGTAAGAACATCATGGGCTCGGGCTTCGACGTCGAAGTTTGGACCCATCGCGGCGCGGGCGCCTACGTGTGCGGCGAAGAAACCGCGTTGCTCGAGTCGCTGGAAGGCAAGCGCGGCTATCCAAGAAACCGACCACCCTTTCCCGCGATCCAGGGCGCGTTCGGAGGTCCGACGGTTGTAAACAATGTCGAGACGATGGCCAACGTTCCATGGATTATTCGTAAGGGCCCGGATTGGTTCAAAGCGATCGGACCCGAGAAGAGCCCCGGCAACAAACTCTTCTGCCTTTCCGGACATCTCAACAAGCCTGGGCTCTACGAACTCCCGATGGGCACACCGCTTAACGAGGTCATTTACGACATCGGCGGCGGGATTCCCGGCGGCAAGAAACTCAAGGCGGTAATTCCCGGGGGTGGCTCGTTCCCACCTTTCACCGCTGAAGAGGCGGCTAAAGTCATCATGGATTTCGATTCGGTGCGGGCCGCTGGGTCCCAAATGGGCACGGCCGGCATTATGGTGATGGACGACGACACTTGCATGGTAGGTGCGTTGCTCAACGTGGCGCATTTTTTCCGTCACGAATCTTGCGGCCAATGCACGCCGTGTCGCGAGGGCACCGGCTGGATCGAAAAAATGCTCGCCGACATCGAGGCCGGCTGCGGCAAGATGGAAGATCTCGACAAGCTGATCAGCGTGGCCAGCAACATGGAAGGAAACACCATTTGTGTTCTCGCCGATTCACTCGCGATGCCGGTAAAGGGTTTCATCCCAAAGTTCAAGGACGAATTCATCGAGCACATCAAGCAGCAGCGCTGCCCCTTCCAAGCATCGTCGCAACTTCAGTCCGCCGCCGCAGGTTAGCGCACCCGGTTGCGTAAATGCGCCGTACCAAGATTTGCTGGGGACAGGTTTGATTAATCAGTCGCTTGCAGTGAAGTCCTGAAAAAATGCCGAAAGTCACCATCGACGGTAAGGAACTCGACGCCCCGCTTGGTATCAACCTCATCGAGGCCGCCGAGCACCTCGGCGTCGAAATCCCCCACTACTGCTACCATCCGGGGCTTTCGATCCCCGGCAACTGCCGGATGTGTCTGGTCGAAGTCGAAAAAATTCCCAAGCTCCAAATCGCCTGTAATACGCGCGTGGCCGACGGGATGGTCGTGCACACCGACAGTTCGCGCGTCAAAACGGCTCAGCAGGCCGTCCTCGAGTTCCTGCTGATCAACCACCCGATCGATTGCCCAGTCTGCGATCAGGCGGGCGAGTGCAAGCTGCAGGACTATTACATGGACTACGACGATCAGTCCTCCCGCTTCGAACTTGGCAAGAAGAATCACAAGGGCAAGGCGATCTACGTCGGCTCCGACGTGATGCTCGATCAGGAGCGATGCATCCTCTGCGCGCGATGCACCCGGTTCTTTGACGAGGTGACCAAGACGAGCGAACTTGCGATCTTCAACCGCGGCGAGCACTGCGAAATCGACATCTATCCCGACCGGCCGATCGACAACAAATACGCCGGCAACGTCATCGACATCTGCCCGGTCGGGGCGCTGACCTCGAAGGATTTCCGTTTCCGGATGCGGGTATGGTACCTCCACGAAACGCCCTCCGTGTGCTCCGGTTGCGAACGCGGATGTGCCATCGATATCGATCACCACCGCGGCCGCATCTACCGCTTCAAGCCCCGATACAACCCTGAAGTAAATTCCTACTGGATGTGTGACGAGGGCCGCTACGGCTTCGGAGTCCTTCAAAGCGAAAGTCGTGCGACCCGGCCGCTCTATCAATCGGTCAATCGGTTGCTCCCGGAGCCCTATCCGGCCGCCATCCGTCGCGCCGCCGCGCGGATCAGGGAACACGGAGAGGCCAACGGCGCCAACGCGATCGGCGCGCTGATCGGCGCGCATTCGACCAACGAGGAGATGTTCGCGCTCAAGCGTTTGGTGAAGGAAGTCATCGGCTCGGATCACGTCGGCGGATTGAGCTTCACGCCGCCCGGCCTAAGCGGCGACGACAAGCTTCTGATCAGGGCCAACAAAAATCCCAACACCCGGGGGCTGATTGCGCTCGGCATCGGTGCCGACGGGGTGGATCGCCTCACCCCTCCGATCGCCTCCGGCCAACTCAAGCTCTTGATCGTGCTCCGCTGCGATCTGGTTCGCGCTCTCGGCGAAGGCGAATTCCTAAAGCGCTTTGGCCCGCTCGATTACCTGCTGGTCTTGGACACCGACCTCAGCGAAACGGTCCAGATGGCGAACCAGATGCTTCCAATCGCCGCCTATCAGGAGCTCGACGGCAGCTTCACTAATTTTCAAGCCCACGTCCAGCGTCTTACCAAAGCTTTCGATCCTCCGGGCGAATCACTCACAGCCATCGAAGTGATCGGGCGGCTCGGCCACGCGCTGGATGACATCGATCGCTCGAAAACCGCCGACGCGGTCTTCGCCGACCTCGCGGCGTCGGAGCCGGCCTTTGCCGGGATGTCTTTTGCGGGCCTGTCAGACCACGGAGCAAAGCTGCCGCTGGAACGATCGCCTGAACCGGCGTAGCCGCGCCCGAGCTTTCCAGCCACTAGTCGCCCAAACGAGCGCTACCTTCGCAACGCCGCGAGTCTTCGCCCGCGCAAGGATGTCCGCGATTCTTAAGCGCAATCCCTCCTCGCAGCAATTGATAGTTTTCGGCGCCGGGGCGCTGATTTTAGCGGTTGTGATCACCGACTACGTTTGCTTCCTGCCCGACTCTCGGATGCTGTGGCAGACGCTGACCCACGATCGCAACGGTCACTACGATTCGTCGTTGAAGATGGCGCTTGCCTTGCGCAGCGGGGAAGTCTTAAGGTTCCTGCGGTTATTGTCCACCTATCACTTCTGGCTGCCGCTGAACGATCTGATCAGCGCAGCCGCGTTGACTCTATGGGGCCCGGATTATCGCGTCGCGATGGCGCCCTCGCTGATCGGTTTCTGGATGACTGCTTTCTTCGCTTTCCTGCTTGCCCGGCGCGTCCTGGTTTGGGGCGGCGATGCCGCCGGGGCCATCGCGGCGCTGATCATTTTGGCCAGCCCCGCCTTTCGATCGTACGCCGTCGACCTGATGTTCGAAAGCTTGGGCGCGGGCCTGACGATGATGACCCTCTACTTCTACGTGGTTGCCCGCCAAGAGGGTTCAGCGCGCCTTTGGCGCTATCTTGCGCTGGGGCTGAGTGCACTCTTTTTTCACAAATCAAACTACTACCTCATCGTGGCGACGGGCCTCCTCATCTCAGACATCTGCTCCCGGCCGGAAACTTATAGAGGGCTGGTCACCGACCCCTTCCGATCTGGCAGTCTGCTTGATTCGGTCGAGTGCTGGCTTCGCGATCCGCTGAGCTATCCGCTCGTGTTGGCGGCCGCCATAACCGTCGCGGTTTTCATCCGTGGACCTCACCCGCTTCGGGTCGGTCATTACACCGTGTCGATATATCCGCCAAAACGACCGCTTACGATCGTCTTCGCGCTGCTGGTCCTGCGGATCGTCGCCCGCCGGCCTCGTGGCTGGTGGCGGTTTAGCGGTCTTAGTTCCGCCGCGCGCCAGCTGGTCCTATGGCACGCGATTCCGGTCACCGTCTGGTTTTTGGTCCCCGAAACGCTCGCAGGATTTGTGGCCTACATCGGTCCCTGGAATTCTCCGGATCAGGCAATTGCGTCCCGCGACCTATCACAGACAGTGCACTACTACGCGCAGACATTCACGACCTTTTACAATGCGACGCCCTGGCTCGGATTGTGCACAATCGGATTGTTTCTGGTGGCTTGGCCGCTTGCCCGAACCTGGCGGCGCGCAGCCGTAAGCGTCGTGATCCTGCCGCTGGTCGGCGTTGCGATGGTAATCGGACACCCTTTTGTCGAGAATCGCTTCATCCACTCCTTCGTCGCCGTCCTGTGGGTAGCCGCGGCCTGCACGCTCGTCTCGCTAATCGATCACCTCACGTCAAGCTGGGGGTCCGGGTCGCGGGCGACGCTGGTAATTTCAACGGTGATCGTCGCGGGACTGGCGTTGATCCCGGGTCTGTTCTCGCCGCGATTCGTGCCGTCTGCGGGTGTGGCCGGAGCAGGCAGCCTTTTGGACCTCAGCGATTCATACCTTCCGGATCTCGCGGGTTTCGATCGAGTTGCGATGTTCTCAACCGTTTCTGAACGAGAGTTTCCGGAGTGGACCTATCTCGAGCGTTATCCTCACCACACTTTCGAATGGCCGTTGGAAGGATGGCTCTCCGCACCCCAAGTCAGCGCTAGCTTCGATCGCTGGATTGCCTCGACCGACGCCGACGCGATCATCTTTTTTGATATTGCTCCGGATTCGAGAAACTACGCTGCGATGGGCGACTATCAGGCCTACGTCCAGGTTCGGCGAAGGATTCCCGCGCTGTCCGATTTTCGGCCGTACAAACAGTGGAACTTTCCGGATCGCCGATGCGCGATCACAATGTGGACGCGGCAGCGGCCCCCTGCGCATTCCACCTCTCCCAGTGCGTAACCTCGGCCGCCGCCTTTCGCGCCGGCCGCCCCCATCTTCCCCTCGGATACCCAATCGGTATCAGCGCCGCGCCGCAATACTCTTTGGGTGCGCCCAGGAGGGCGTCTATCTCTGCTTCGAACATCCGATGCAGGCCGGTGATAGAGGTGCCCAGTCCGAATCCGCGTGCCGCCAAGCAGAGATTCTGTATCGCGGGAAAGATCGCATTGTACATCGGCTCTCCCGCCCGCGCGCGATCGTTGTAGAACTTCACGTATGCAAAGATCAACGCCGGCGCTTCTTGGAGATGGTTTGCCAGATAGCGCGCCGATTTCAGGATCTTTCCCTGCGGACTGTCAGGGTCGTTCGCCAAGACTGCACGCGCTCCTGGCGTTAGGTATCGATCCCATGCTTTGCGATATCGCACCGCGACGAACTCTTTGGTCGCCGGTTCTTTCACCACCACAAATCTCCAGGGTTGCCGATTGCTCCCGCTCGGCGCCATGGTCGCGGCCTCGATGACCTTGATCAGGATCTCGTCCGGCACCGGATCCGGCCGCAACCGCCGCATCGATCGGGTCGTGTAGATCGCCTGGTAGAGGTCAAACTCTGGGTTTCCATGCATGGTGGGCAGCCTAGCAGGTTTGGCAAACGGACCAAGCCGTCACCGCAAGGCCCCGTCCCCGGTTGGTCGCTGGCCATTGGTCGCACCGGCGCACATAATACGGTTCATCGAAATGGGAGTTCGCCGATGGCCGAGATAATCCTTCATCAGTACGCTAGCTCACCCTTCTCGGAGAAAATCCGTAAAATCTTCGCCCACAAGAACATCCAATGGCGCTCGGTCGAGCAGCCGGTTATCCTACCCAAGCCCAAGCTCGTTCCGCTTACCGGCGGCTATCGCCGGATTCCCGTGCTGCAGATCGGCGCCGATGTGTACTGCGACACCGGCATCATCATTCACAAGGTCGATCAGCTTTTCCCCGAACCGAGCATCTATCCCGGCGGCAGCGAAGGGCTCTGCCACATGATCAATCTCTTTGCCGACCGCCGCTTCTTCTTTTCCACCACCCCCGTGATCTTCGAAAAACTCGCGCCGCTGGTCCCCAAAGATTTCATCGAAGATCGCTCAAAAATGATGGCCGGCGCAAACTTCGCCGAAATCGTCCAGACTGCTCCCGACGCACGCAATCAGGTTCGCGCCTTTCTTGAAATGATCGATCGACAGGTCACTAACTCGCCGTTTCTTCTCGGCAGCGCCTTTAGCCTCGCCGATGCCGCCTGTTTCCACTGCGTATGGTTTTTGCGCGCCGAGCCGGCCGCTTTCGCGCTGGCCCAGCGCTATCCGACGCTTATGCGCTGGTTCGAGCGCATAGATGCGATGGGCTACGGGCGCGTGACTCCGATGGATCCCGATGAAGCGCTTAAGGTCGCGCGCGAGAGCTCACCGGCGACCAAGGTTTCGGAGGATCCCGGTGATCCCAACGGTGTGAAACCTGGCATGAGAGTGAACGTGATGCCGGACGACTACGGCTTTGATCCGGTGCCGGGGAAAGTGGTCGCGCTCAGCTCAAGCGAAATCGCGATCGAGCGCGACCATCCCGCGCTGGGCACCATTGTCAACCACTTTCCCAAGGTCGGTTTTCGCATCCAAATCGACTGACGACAATGCTTTCTG
>DASXNP010000267.1:0-6019 GCA_036494985.1 Binataceae bacterium (SeqCode) | reverse complement strand
GTCACCTGCCGCGGCACGTTGAACATACTCGGATCGATTTTGAAATCGATCTGTCCCGGACTCACTCCTGATAGGTCAAGTCTCAGCGCCAACCGACCGGGATCCAGCAGCGACAGCAGGGTACCCGGACCGATCAGCTGTAGGTCCACAAACTCGGGTCGCTGCCCCAGTATCACCATCGACGGCGGCAGGTTACGGTAGTGTACTGGCACCTGCATCGTGTTCTGCTGAGTGCGCTGACCACCGTTGACGAACAGCCACATCCCGATCGCAAGTAAAATCGCGATCGCCCGCATCCCCCAGTCGCGAGTCAGTCTATTCAACTAGCCGTCCTGCCTCCGTAAGCCTCCAATACAACCCGAGGAGCAAGTCTATACCGGTAGTTGCTCCAGCGCCGCACGCAGCGCCGGCGCGTCCAATCCGCGTGTCAGGCCCCCGCGCCTTGCCATCGATATCGTCCCGGTCTCCTCCGACACCACTATCACAGCCGAGTCGCTGTCTTCTGTAAGCCCGATTGCCGCCCGATGGCGAGTGCCGAGACTGCGTCCTGGTTCAGTTGATGATGAAAGAGGCAGCAAACATCCGGCAGCCAGAACGCGGTCTCCCTTAACGATCACCGCCCCGTCGTGCAGCGGCGACCCCGGCATGAAGATTGTCTCCAACAGCTGGGCTGAAAGCTGGCCGTCTATCGTCGTGCCCGCCTCGACGTACTCGTTGAGTCCCACGTCCCGCTCGATCGCCACCAGTGCGCCGATCCGATGCGCAGACAACCACGCCGCCGCTTCCGCGAGCTCTTCAGCAATTCCGGCGGAGCTCTCGCGAAAGCCAAAGAACTGCCGGCTTCCGACTCGCGTCAGCGCCCGCCTTATATCAGCCTGAAAAAGCACCACTAGGATGACGAACAGCGAAGCGAAAAAGTTATTTAGAAGCCAGTTGACCGTGAACAGTCCGAGCGCTTGCGAGATAAAGAACGCCGCCCCCAGCACCCCCATCCCGATCGCCATTTGCGCTGCCCGCGTCCCCCGGATCAGGAGTGCGGTGCGGTAGATCACGTACGCCACGATTATGATATCGAGCGCATCCTGCCAGCGCAGCGCCGGCGCAAAATTGCCAAACGTATGCATCGCGCTATCCGGCCGCTCCCCGCAAGCCGTTGTCCGTCTATTGTACCGCGCCGCGTCGCACAGCCGTAGCCATCGCAACGGCCGCTTTCATAGCCGCCGGATCATGCACGCGCACGATCGCGGCCCCATTTGCGATGGCAATCGCAGCTATCGCCGCTGAACCTCTGACTGCCTCGACCTCCTCCTCGCCGCATATCGTGCGCACAAACCGTTTGCGTGACGGTCCCAGCGCGATTGGAAACCCCAGCGCGCCAATCCGTCCAAGCCCCGCGATCAATTCAAGATTGTGGCGCGCTTTTTTCGCAAACCCCAGTCCGGGATCGACGATGATCCGCTCCCGCCTGATCCCCGCCTGGATCGCGATCCGTGTCCGCAGCTTTAAATACTCCACCACCGCAAGCGTCACGTCCCGATAGCGGGCTTTCGAATCCATCGTCGCCGGCGTTCCCCGCATGTGCATCAGCACGACCCCGCACCGTGCCCGAGCGATCGTCGCCGCCATCTCCGGGTCGAACTCCATCGCGCTTACGTCGTTGACTATCGATGCACCGGCTGAAATCGCGGCAGCTGCCACTTCCGCCTTGCGGGTGTCGATCGAAATGGTCACGTCGCTGCGCCGGCGAATCTCCCGTATCACGGGAATGACGCGTGCAAGCTCTTCCTTCGGCGCCACCACCACATCGGTCCCCGGCCGCATCGACTCCCCGCCAATATCGATGATCGCCGCCCCCTCTGATTCCATCTGGATTGCACGACTCGCCGCGAGCTCCGGATCGAGAAATCTGCTCCCAGCATGAAATGAATCCGGGGTGACATTGATAATCCCCATTATCGCGGGAATTCGGATCAACCGTCCACTGGCCAACCGAATCGACTTCTCCACTCGTCCATCACTCGTCGCCGCAGCGGCGTCCGCGAGCTTGCCCACGCAGCCGCATAAAATGAACGAGGCGCCCCGTTTGGAGACGCCTCCTCTCTTGTGCGAGTTCTGCCTTAACTTATTTCAAGCCAAAACCGGCTTGGGCGGAATCCCTGGGATGCCGTCCTCTCTCTCCATCGCCTTTGGCTTCTCCTTAGCCGCGATCGGCTGCGCGGACGGCGGTCCGGGCGTGCTGGGACTACCGACCGTGAGTGGCCGACCCTCCCGGAAAGCCCTCATGATCGCTTCGACTTCGCTGCCGTCGAGCACTTCCTTTTCAAGCAGTTGCTCGGCCACCGCGTGCAGCACGGGCAGATTCTCGGACAGCAGCGCTTTCGCCTTCTGGTAGGACGCGTCGATTATCGCGTGCACCTGTTTATCGATCTCGACCGCGGTATGCTCCGAATAGTCTTTCGAATGCGCAATGTCGCGCCCAAGGAAGACCTGCTCCTCCTTGCGCCCGAATGTCATCGGTCCCATCTCGGGACTCATCCCCCACTCGCAAACCATCTTGTGCGCCAGGTCGGTCGCCTTTTCGATATCGTCGCCCGCACCGGTCGTCATATGCCCAAAGATCAGCTCCTCGGCGCAGCGCCCGCCGAACATCATCGCGAGCCGTGTCATCAGATAGTCGCGCGAATATGTATAGCGGTCGTCCAGCGGCAACTGCTGCGTGACACCCAGCGCCATGCCTCGCGGTATGATCGTGACCTTGTGCACCGGGTCCGCTCCTGGCAGCAGAATTGCCACCAGCGCATGGCCGCCCTCGTGATAAGCGGTGTTGCGCCGCTCGGCCAGCGACATCACCATGGAGCGCCGCTCCGCGCCCATCATTACTTTGTCCTTGGCCAGTTCGAAGTCGGCCATATCGACCTTTTCTTTGTTCCGGCGCGCCGCCAGCAACGCCGCCTCGTTGACGAGGTTCTCCAGGTCGGCGCCCGCAAATCCGGGAGTCCCACGCGCCAGTTTCTCGACCGATACGTCGTCTGACACCGGCACTTTGCGGGTATGAACCTTAAGAATCCCCTCGCGTCCCTTGATGTCGGGCCGCGGCACCACCACGCGCCGATCAAAGCGTCCCGGTCGCAGCAGGGCCGGATCAAGTACGTCGGGCCGATTCGTCGCTGCGACGAGGATCACGCCCTCGTTGGCTTCAAATCCGTCCATCTCGACCAGCAGTTGGTTTAGGGTTTGCTCGCGCTCGTCGTGTCCGCCACCGAGCCCGGCTCCGCGATGCCGCCCGACCGCGTCGATCTCGTCTATGAACACGATGCACGGTGCGTGCTTCTTGCCCTGTACGAACAGATCGCGCACCCGCGAAGCACCAACGCCAACGAACATTTCTACGAAGTCCGAGCCTGAAATCGAGAAGAATGGTACCCCCGCTTCGCCCGCAATCGCCCGCGCCAGCAGAGTTTTGCCCGTGCCCGGCGCGCCGACCAGTAAGACGCCCTTGGGAATTCGCCCACCCAAGCGCGTGAATTTCTTAGGGTCTTTTAAGAACTGGATTATCTCTTCGAGTTCGTCTTTGGCTTCGTCGATTCCCGCGACGTCCGCAAACGTTATCTTGTGAGTGTTTTCGTTGAGCAATTTCGCTCGGCTCTTGCCGAACGACATCGCCTTGCCTCCGCCGATCTGCATCTGGCGCATGAAGAATATCCACACGCCGACCAGAAGTAGCATCGGGAACCATTGTACCAACGCGACCATCCACCACGGATCCCCGTCCTCAGGCTTCGCCGCTATCTTGACGCCCTTGTCGCGCAACGCCTTTACCAGGTCGGGATCGTGCGGAGCGTAGGTTTTGAAGTGCTCTCCGCTCGTCGATTTACCGTGAATCGAATTGCCTTGGATCGTGACCTCGGAAATCTGCCCCTTGTCGACCTGGTTCAGAAAATCCGAAAAGATTATCTCCGGTTCGCGCGTCTGCTGCCTGCTGAAAATGTTGAACAGCAGCAGGAACATCAGTCCCAGCACCAACCAAAGCGCGATGCTTCGAGAAAACTGATTCATTCTAGTAATGACGCTAGCACGCGACTTTAATTACAAGCAACGCGAATACTTGGATCGGCTTCGCCTGCTCCCGGCTCTCCGCCCGACCTCCCATTTGTGCGATGGGGTTGCGCCGCCGATTGACGATACCAAACGCCGTAAACACATGCGGCTGCGTTCTGAGAGTTTTCAACTCTGTCGCCGCGCAGCGACTCGCATCACCCACCTAGTATCCGACCCAATCAAGGCCACTCTTCCCCGCTTCAGTCCGGGCATCCACGCGACCTCCTCGTCCAAAGTGACCATCGGAAATCCGCTGCGCTGCTCAATCGGAACTCGCTGTTCTATGAAGATCTTCTTTGCTTTGCGCGTCCCATCCATCCCAATCGGGCGGATCCGATCCCCGGCGCGAAAGCTCCTTACTCGCAGGCCGGCTGCGATTCGCTCCGCGTCGAACAGCGCACAGTCGGGAGGTAGCGCCGCCGAAACTGTTTCACGCTTCACAATCGCCGAATCAAATCGGTATCGGCAACCCGCGATCACGGTCATCCCGTCCGGCACGATCTCCGCTTCATAAGCGCTCGCGCCAGAACCCACCGCACCACGCCTGTAGAGCGACAGTCGCTCATAACTGCGCTGCGCGCTCCATCCCCACGGCAGATCGATCGAGCCGTTCGGTCCCGCCGTGCATAGTCTCCGCAGCGACTCGATGTGGGTCCGGCCCACGCGTCTGAGCGTTCCCAGTCGTGCCTCGATCAAGGCGCGGATAATCGCCGCCGTCAACGCGGGATTGATTTCGGCAAAGCCCGTCAAATCCAGCTCGCCTTCTTCATTCAACCGAGCCGCCAACTCGCCACGCGCAAGGTCGGTCACTAGCGCGTCCAACTCGCGCATTGATTCTGCCAACGCGGCCAGCCGGTGCGAAAACCCGGGCGCGTAATCGCGCTCAACTGAAGGCAGCAACTCGTGTCTGATTCGGTTACGCAGTATATCGGTCGACTCGTTGCTGCTATCGGTTACGAACGACGCGCCAATCCTCGCCAGATACGCCCGAATCTGGGCGCGCGTGACCCCGAGCAGCGGGCGGATGATCTTTCCTGCCTCCGCCTCTGCCATGCCACGCAACCCGGCTACCCCCGCCCCGCGCAGCAGACGCATCATCACCGTTTCGGCTTGGTCGTCGTGGTGGTGCCCCAACGCGATACGGGTCGCTCCGAGCCGTTCGGCCGTATCGCAAAAAAACTCGTGTCGCGCGTTGCGGGCACGCTCTTCCATGTTCGAGCCCGAGCTTCCGAGCGCTGTGGCGTGTCCTTCGATCAGCTTCGCGCCCAATCGACGGCAAAGCTCGCTTACGAACCGCGCGTCTCGATCCGATTGCGCGCCGCGCAAGTGATGGTTGAAATGTGCGACAATGATCTCGAATCCGAGTTGCGCCTGCAGCTCGCTCATCAGATGTAACAGCGCCACCGAATCCGCCCCGCCCGAGACAGCGATCAAGATCCGCTCTCCAGGCGCGACCTGAAGTCGAGCGATTGCAAGCTTGGTCTGTCGTTCGATCTTCACTGACCAGGATCCCTCTTCAAGGTATCGCCAACACGACTTCGCGCCAACGCGCGGTGGTTCTCTACGGTCCCCAGCAGTTTGACCCGTCTCTTACGCTATGACTCAGTTTTCGTCCCCGCTGTCGATACGCTTAATCTAATGCTTCAGCTTTATTGACTGGTCTTAATCTTCTCCATGTGGGGGCCAGACACCGTATCCGACGGACTCTTTCCCCGTAGCGGCTCGACTCGCGCGCAGCATCTTAGCCCGCCGCTGCGCAAACCCACGAGGTCCTGCTTTCCCAAGAGGACCCTCGCTCAACCGTAGTACCACTGGAAGGGGTGACTAACCTCTTTAATTCGCCACCGGCAATTCGTTTGGCGCTTGCGCTTATAGGCGGTGCCAGCCTGGGCTCGCCAGCGCCTGAAGGCGGTCCACCGTG
>DASXNP010000266.1:0-12175 GCA_036494985.1 Binataceae bacterium (SeqCode) | reverse complement strand
GGTGTCGTGACGGTGGCGAGGTACTTGGTCAGGCCCGCGATTGGAGTAGCGGTTGGGGGCCCAATCGTGATTTCTTGGGCGTTCGGAATCAGGAAGCGCTTTTGGACAAAAGAAGTGAGCTTCACAGAGAGATCGGACGCGCGCGCCGAAGAAAACGACGGCGCCAGGACACCGAAGAAGATGGCCACCGCGTAGACCCGATTCACGAATCGCCTAAAGCCTGGAGGCATAGCGGGTGCGATGATAATGGCTTCGCGCGACCACAAGCAATGGGCGCTCCAGCGCCGGAGTTATTTTGACCAATCGCGCCGCATTGTTCGACTGGGCTTGACCGAAAGCCGATTATTTCGGACTTTGCGATCAGAAGAGGAGCTTCAACAAAATTCGAGGCCACTACCAGCCGCTGCAAGCGGAAGTTTGGTGCGAGTGCAGGAGCGACAATGGCAGGCAGACTAGAAGGTAAGGCGGCGCTGATCACAGGAGGCGCATCGGGAATCGGCCGGGCCACGGCACTGGTGTTCGCGCGCGAAGGTGCAAGCGTCGGGATCGCCGACGTCCGACCCGAGGGCGCCGAAGCTACGGTGGTAGCGATTCGCAAGACCGGCGGCGAGGCGATATTCGTGCGATGCGACGTGTCGAGCGACGAACAGGTGCGCGGGGCGATCGACGCGGTCGTCAAAGCCTACGGGCGGCTGGACTGCGCGTTTAACAACGCCGGGATCATAGCGCCGATCGGCAAGCTCGCGGAGGAAAGCGAGGAGTGGTTCGACCGGACGATCGCGGTGAATTTGAAGGGCGTGTGGTCTTGCATGAGGCACGAGATCAAGCAGATGCTCAGGCAGGGCGGCGGCGCGATTGTAAACACGGCGTCGGCCGCGGGCCTGGTCGGATCGGGTGGGAGCGCTACATACACGGCCGCCAAGCACGGCGTGGTCGGGCTGACTAAGGCGGCGGCGGTGGAGTACGCGCGCAACGGGATCAGGGTTAACGCAGTCTGCCCTGGAGTGATCGATACGCCGCTGGTTGAGCAGATGGTCGCAGACCGGCCGAAACTGGCAACAATACTGGTGGCCGCAGAGCCGATCGGGCGCAAAGGGCGCCCCGAGGAGATTGGGGAGGCGGTGGCTTGGCTCTGTTCGGATGCGGCGTCCTTCGTGACCGGATGGCCGATGGCCGTTGACGGCGGGCTAGTCTCGCAGTGAGCGAATCCGGCCAATATAGAAACATTTTGTTTGAGCGCGATGGGCGGGTCGGGCTCTTAACAATCAACCGCCCGGCGGTGCACAACGCGATAAGCCTCGAGACCATCGCCGAGTTAAGTAGTCTGCTTGGTCGGCTCGAGCAGGACGACACCCTGGGCGCAGTGATCCTGACCGGCGCTGGCGACAAGACGTTCGTGTCCGGCGGAGACTTGACGGACTTCGATCGGTTGCGAACCATCGAAGCCGCGGCCCAAATGTCACGCGACATGCAAAGCATGACGGCCCGCTTGAATCGTCTGCCGACGCCGGTAATCGGTGCCATCAACGGGGATTGCATCGGTGGTGGATGCGAGGTCGCGCTCGCCTGCGACATGCGCATAGCCAGCAAACGCGCCCGCTTCGGATTTAAACAGGTCGCCATTGGAATCACGCCGGCATGGGGCGCCCGCAATCGATTGCTGGGACTGGTAGGACGATCGCAGACTCTGCGGCTGCTGCTCGCGGGTGACGTCATTGATGCGGAACAGGCGCTTCGAATTGGAATCGTCGATGAGGTAGTCGAGCCCGCCGAAGTAGCTGTCGCGGCACGAAAACTGGCCGACACGATCGTAAGCAACGCGCCGCTTGCGACCCGCGCGATCAAGCGAGCGGTGGACGAAGGCGCGCAAATGAGCGGAGCTGAGGCAATCGAATTCGAGGCACAAGTGTTTGCGCGGACCTGGGTATCCGAAGACCATTGGGAAGCGCTGGCTGCGATGAGGGAAAAACGCGCCCCGCGCTACAGAGGCCGTTAACGGAGGCAGATTCGATGGGAAGCGAGAGTCGAGCCGACCATCCGCGCCCGAGCCGACCCCGTGTCGAGCGCGCGGGCGGCGCTCCAAACAATTCCGCGCCGCGCAACCGGACCGCCCCCGAGAGTGAGAGCCGCGATCAGCCGCATACCTCATCGGGGATCGCGTTGGAGACCGTCTATACGCCTGAGAGCATCGCCGCGATCGATGCGCGGCGCGATATCGGCGCGCCGGGTCAGTTTCCCTTCACCCGCGGCGTGCAACCCACCATGTACAGGTCGCGGCTGTGGACGATGCGGCAATACAGCGGGTTGGCGTCGGCCGAAGAATCCAACGCGCGCTATAAATTTCTGCTGGAACAGGGCCAGACGGGCATCTCGGTCGCACTCGACTTGCCGACGCAATTGGGAATGGATTCCGACGACCCCAACGCGATCGACGAAGTCGGGCGGGTTGGGGTCGCGATCGACACGCTGGCCGATATGGAGCGGCTGTTCAGCGGGATTCCGCTGGAGCGCGTGAGCGCATCCTTCACCGTCAATTCGACCGCGGCGATATTGTTAGCGATGTATTTTGCAGTCGCGGAGCAGCAGGGAGTTCCCACCGAAAAACTGACGGGAACGATTCAGAACGACATCTTGAAGGAGTATGCGGCGCGCGGGACCTGGATATTTCCACCCGTGCCCGCGATGCGGCTAATCGTCGATACGATCGAATACTGCATAACGCACGCTCCGCGCTTTAATCCGATAAGCGTGGCCGGGGCGCATTTTAGGGACGCGGGCGCAACCGCGGTGCAAGAGTTGGCCTTCACGCTCGCAGACGGAATTTCATACGTTCAGGCATGCATCGCTCGCGGACTCAAGGTCGACGATTTCGCGGGCCAGATCAGCTTCTACTTTTACACCCACAACGACCTGTTCGAGGAAGTCGCGAAATATCGCGCGGGCCGCAGGCTGTGGGCGCGCCTCATGAAGGAGCGTTTCGGTGCGAAGGATCCGCGATCGCAGATGTTCCGCTTCGGGGTGGTATGCGGCGGCAGCACGCTCACGGCTCAGCAGCCGTTCAATAACATCGTGCGCGTGTCCTACCAGGCGCTGGCATCGGTGCTGGGCGGAGTGCAATCGATGTTCACGGCGGCGTGGGACGAAGCTTACGCGATTCCAACCGAGCAGAGCGCCGAACTCGCCCTGCGCACCCAGCAAATCCTGGCCTACGAGACGGGAGTTGCAAACGTGGTTGACCCGCTTGGCGGGTCCTACTACATCGAAGCACTAACCGACAAGGTCGAAGCGGAGGCCCGGGCGATCATCGACCGGGTCGAACGCTTGGGCGGAATGTCCGCTTGCATCCAGAATGGCACGATCCAGCGCGAGATTGCTGGCGAAGCCTACAGCCATCAGCGCCGGATCGACAGCGGTGAACTGACGGTAGTCGGAGTTAACCGCTTTGCGCGAGCGCAGCCGGAGCATGGCATCGAGCTCTACGAGATGGACACCGCCTCGGCGCTGCGGCAGGCAGAACGCCTGGCAAAGATCAGGCGCGAACGGGATCAACAACAAGTGCATCAGTCACTCGCGTCGCTGCGCGACGCCGCCCGGGGTAGCGTTAACATGATGGGACCAATCAGCGACGCGGTAAAAGCGTACGCGACGATTGGAGAGGTATGCGGCGTGCTCCGCGACGAGTTCGGCACGTTCCAAGAGCCCCTCGGGCTCTGAAGATCCGCGATGAGAGCGGACCGAAAAGCGATCAGAGTGTTGGTGGCAAAGCCGGGGTTGGACGGCCACGACCGCGGCGCGAAGATCGTTGCTTACGCGCTGCGCGACGCCGGAATGGAGGTGATTTACACGGGCTTGCGCCAGTCACCCGAACAGATTGTGGCTGCTGCCGTACAGGAAGATGTTGACGCGATCGGCCTGAGCATCCTTTCCGGGGCCCATCTCTCGCTTGCGGAAAAAGTCATCAAGGGACTCGCACAAGCGGGAGTTGGCGGGGAGATCGCAGTGCTGATCGGAGGAACGATTCCCGACAAGGATGTACCGGTGCTGCAGGCGCTCGGAATTGCCCAGGTATTCCCAACCGGCACGGCGCTCGGAGCCATCGCGCCGGCCATCGAGGCGGCGGTCGCGGCTCGGCGACCGCGCTTGGGATAAAGCGGGTCGGCAGATTCGGCTATTCGATCTGGAGCGGGTCCACGCGTAATACTAAAAAAGGACGACCCCAGCGTGAGTGAGCCAGTCAAATATATCGAGCGGATTCGCAATCAGTACGCGAGGCTAGGCTACAAGTCGTACACCTGGGTGACGAATCGTGGCGAGCCGCCGTGGACGCCGCTTAAGAAACCGATTCGCGAGTCGCGGCTGGGCCTGGTCGCGTCGGGCGGAATCTACAGACTTGGGCAGGTCGCATTTCATTACAAGGACGACGTCAGCCTCCGGGCAATACCAAGCACGGTGCCCACCCACGACCTCCGCGTGACCCATTTCGCCTACGACATGACCGCTGCGCGCCGCGACCCGAACGTCGTGTTTCCGATCGATACGCTGCGAAATCTGGTGTCCGAGCGAGTCATCGATGAGATCGCCGAGCACGCGTACACCTTCATGGGCGGCATCTACTCGGCACGCCGGGTAAAAGAAGAGCTCGCCCCGGCCATCCGCGAAAGGCTGCAAGCAGACAAAGTCGATGTCGCGCTGCTGGTGCCGGTTTGACCGGTTTGTCATCAGTCCGTGGGGCTGATCGCGCGCGAGGTCGAAGCCGCAGGGATACCTACCCTCTGCATGACGAGTGCCCTCGATATCACGCGCGCGGTCAACCCGCCCCGCGCGGCGTTCCTGGACTATCCGCTGGGCCATACAACGGGAAAGCCTGGCGACGCAGCGAATCAGAAGGCAATAATGATCGATGCGCTAGAGGCCTTCGAGCGGATCGCCAATCCCGGTGAAATCGTAACGCTGCGGTATCGATGGGACGACGACGATTGGAAGCGCAACGCAATGATGGAGGGTGACACGCGTTTGCCGCGATCCGACAAGCCTCAATATCAATTCGAAGCGGACCGCGCGACTGCGGAGCGAACTGGAGCTCGAGGCCGAGAGGCGGATGAGTGCGTGGTCTGCGCGGATTATTCGGCTGTGCCGAGAGGTCGAGAATAAGTGGATGTTGACGGCCGCGCCGGCTCGCAGCGACGCGCATTGAAACAATGGCCGGCCGAAGGCGTGACGCGCGTCCCCTACTGGGTCTACACCGACCCGGAAATATACGAACTCGAAACCAAGAGGATCTTCGAGGGGGGGAGCTGGAACTACGTCGGACTCGAGGCGGAACTGCCGCACCCGGGCGATTTTCGTATGAGTCACGTAGGTCCGCGTCCAGTGATCGCGTGCCGAACCAACCAAGGCGCGATAAGCGTGCTGCCAAACCGCTGCGCCCATCGTGGAGTGCAGTTCTGCCGTAGCGGCTTTGGCAATACGACCGAGTTCACCTGCCCCTATCATCAGTGGACCTACAATTTGTACGGCAAGCTAGTGGGGGCTCCGTTCCGCAAGGGAGTTCAGGGCAAGGGCGGCATGCCGCCGGATTTCGCGCCGAATGAACACGGCTTGCCCGTTTTGGCGGTCGCCCGCCGCAACGGGGTGATTTTCGCGGCCTTCGGCGAGTCGCCACCGCCGATCGAAGAATATATCGGTCCGAAGATGCTGCCCTATTTCGATCGGGTGTTCGACGGGCGCGCGCTGCGCGTCCTGGGCTATTCGAAGCAGAGAATCCCGAGCAATTGGAAGCTGATGTTCGAGAACATCAAGGATCCTTACCACGCAAGCCTGCTTCATGTTTTTCTGGTGACCTTCGGATTGTTCCGTGCGGATCAGCCCTCGGAGACCAGGATGGACACGACCGGAATGCACAGCGTGCTGGTATCGAGCCGCGGCGAGCAGAAAGGGAACGCTGCGACGGCGGAGATGAAATCGTTTCGAGGTGACCTGAAACTCAACGATTCGCGACTGCTCGATCCGGTACGGGAGTATCCGGGAAAGGCCACCGTGGTGATGCAGACACTTTGGCCGAACTTGATCGTCCAACAACAAACCAACACGCTGGCAACGCGGCAAATCGTGCCGCGAGGCCCGCGGGAGTTCGACCTGGCGTGGACCTTCTTCGGTTACGCCGACGATACTGCGGCGATGACTACCCGGCGCCTGCGGCAGGCCAATCTGATGGGACCGGCCGGGTTCGTGTCGATCGACGATTCGGAAGTGATGCAGTTTTCGCAGCAAGGAATTTCGCAAGACAGTAGCGGCGCGGGCTTCCTTGAAATGGGCGGCCGCGGGACCGGCGACGAAGATCACATGGTGACCGAGGCCGCGATTCGCGCGTTTTACACTCACTATCGACGCGTCATGAAACTGTGATCGAACCGCATGAAGCCCGACGGACTCCGCGCGCAGATCGAAGCGCTTTTCTACGAATACGCCGACGCGATCGACGAAGATCGAATCGAGGAATGGCCGGAATTCTTCGTCGAGCAGGGGGTCTACAAAATCGTGTCGCGCCAGAATTTCGACCGTGGCCTGCCGCTGGCGACAATGCTGTGCGAGAGCAAGGGCATGATGAAGGATCGCGTCAATGCGATCCGCAACCTGTCCATGTATGCGCCGCGCTACTTTCGCCATCTGATCGCAAACGTGCGGGTGAAATCCGAGACGGCGGAGGGAATCGCGGTGCAGAGCAACTATGCCGTGATGCAAACGCTCGTCGACGGAGAGACCCGGGTGTTTAACGCCGGGCGCTGCGTCGATCAGATCGTGCGGGAAGGAGACTTCCTGAAGTTCAAGAGCCGCCTATGCATCTACGACACCATCGTTATTCCGAATTCGCTGATCTACCCTCTTTGAGAGGAGGCACACGAAATCCAATGACCGAGAGTCAGGCGAGGTTCGTGGATCAAACCGGTGCAAGCGCGCCGTCACTGGATTTGTGGCCTTCGATTGTGATTACCCGTGAGGCAATCGAAGCCGAGGTTGAGAGGTTGGCGAACGTGCCCGCGCCCATAAACGGGCGACGGCAATCACTCATCGTCCATCCGAATGCGAGTACCGGAAACGGACTCGCGCCGGGCATTCAGGTGTCGCTCGACGTGCTGAAGCCGGGCGAGCGCACCAAACCGATCCGGCACAACTCGTCGCAAGTGAATTTTTGTATCCGCGGTCAGGGGCGGTCGCTGGTGGCGGGAAGGCCAATTAATTTTTCGCGCTACGACGTTTGGAACACGCCTTCGCTGGGCGCCTACCAGCACTTCAACGACGGTGCGGACCTGCAGGTGCGGCTGACCTACAGCAACGCGGCGCTGCTGGAAAAGATGAACGCCCATATCGTCGATGAAAATCCGCCGGCGGAAGAGCCCCCACCCGAGATTGGCGGAAGGACCGAGGTGGATGCCCGCCGAATGAGTCCGTTCGGGACCTTTCAACTCGCCGAGAGCGGTGCGTTCCTGATGCCGTACGAAAAACTGATCGACCCCGACGTGGTCGAGAATCGTCCCCTGCATTGGCCGTGGGTGGCGGTAAAGGAGCATCTGGACAAGCTCCAAGCGCTTGGTTCTTCGTACGCCGGACGCCGGCTATATCTTTTGTACAACCCTGCTACCGGACGCACCAACGGCACGACTCATAGCTTCTTCGCCACCATGACCGTGCGCCCACCTAAGATCGTCGACAAGCCGCATCGGCACGCAGCAGCGGCGATCAACTACTATTTTTCGGGGAGCGGACGCAGCACCGTCGAGGGAAGGATCTTGGAGTGGAAGGCGGGTGACCTGATGCTATCGGCGCCGGGCTGGGCGGTGCACAACCACGCCTCGTACGATGAGCCGGTCTACGAACTCACGGTTCAGGATAGTCCGCTGAACATCGCCATGGATTCGCTAGCGTGGCAGGAGGACTTGAAGCACCCGATGCGGCTTCTCGGATCGCAGCCGGGATTTTCGACCAACCGCTGCAAGCTCAGCTGATTGCATCCGCTGCGGCGAAGTTCCGGGGACGACTCCTCGGTTACCCTAGCGGCCCTCTAGGCTCGCCGCACTCGCCCAGCGAAAGCCCGATGGTAGAATTTCCGCATTGCTTGACGGTGAGATGGCGCCTGATGTCGACCGCCGCCCTGGGCGCGTAGCCGGGGTTGCCTACAGTTAGGCGCCGGGCTTGAAATTTTATCGACCTTCTAGGGACGGAGTTCGTAGAAAGCGAAGAAGTTGTCCTTGATCGGAAGCCGATTGAACTGCGTAAAGCCTGCCCGCTGCGCAAGCTCACGGGCCTTGGGCTCACCCATCAGCGCGCCGATCCCCGCGCCGCCGTGCGCGAGCGAGGTGGTCAAGCAGTACAGCGTGCTGACCGAGTAGAGCATGCGAGCAAAATTGTTGATGTTGTCTTCGAGATTGGCGGAGACGTTGAGCTCATCCATCAGGTAGGTGCCGTCGGGAACCAGCGCGCCGCGGATTGCGCTAAGAAGTCCCAGCGGATCGACCGCGTCGTGGACGACCTCGAAGGTCGTGATAAAGTCGAATTTTTTTTGCGGCAGCTTGGTGCAGTCAACGACTTCAAACGTCACGCGATCCTCGACGCTCGCGGCCTTGGCATTATTGCGCGCACGATCGATCGAACCGGGATGCGCGTCGAAACCGTAGAAGCGCGACTTCGGAAAGCCCTTCGCCAAAGTGATGGCGGCGCGTCCGCAGCCGCATCCGACGTCGAGAGCCGCGCCGCCTGACTCGAGTTTGGCTTTCACCGCCGGCATCGCCGGGACCCACTGTTGGACTAGGCGATGCTTGTAGAGCGGGCCGCTGGAGCGTTCGAGCGAAGCGAAGACCTCCGCGGGATAATCGCTGATCGACACACCTTTGCCGCTTCTAAAGGCATCCGCGACTTTGGGTGTGACGCTGAGGTTGGGAATGATCCCGCCAATGAAGCCGCCGAAGAAAAAGAGCGAGTCTTCGTCCGCGAGCGACACCGCGTGTTCGGGCGGGAGAAAATAGGTCTTTGCATCGGCTTGGTACTCGATGTATTTCGCCGCGACCATCGAGCCGAGCCACTCCTTGAGGTAGCGCTGATTCAAGTTGGCTTTGACCGCAAGGTCTTCGAGAGTAATCGGACCGGCTTCCATCATCGCCTTGAAGATACCGAGGCGATCGCCGATCCAAGACATCGCGCCGTGCATCACAGCCGCGATGTCGCCGGAGAGTTGTTCAGAGAATTTTCGGACTTTGGACCAGTCGAGCGTTTTCGTGTCGATAGCCATCGAATGCCTCCTGAAGCTGGCAAAACCTACCCCGCCCCACCCGAATCCGAGCATGGGTATGTGATTTGACGGTATATACTGCAAATCGAGGGCCCCCGGACAGGGAAGTGACTCGAATCGAAGCCTACTGGTAGAATTTTTTCGGATGTGTAATCGTCAACTTAAAGGCTATCTAATGACAGCTAGTCGAATAGCGGGAGGAACCTAATAGTCGATGGCAGCAGCACCTAAAGGAAGCGCCTCGCACGCACGCGAATTGGGCGCGACGCCGAAGGCCGAAGAGCCCGGATCGCTCTGGAGCAGGCGCGACTTTCTGGGCCAGCTCGGATGGGGTGGATTTGCGGTCTTGTCGTTGATCGGATTGCTTGCCGCGGTGCGCTCAGCGTTTCCGCGGGTGTTGTTCCTTCCTCCCTCCAAATTCAAAGCGGGTCTTCCCGCCGACTACGTCGTTGGCGAAGTCAGCGAGAAATTCAAGCAGGACTTCCGAACCTGGATTATCCGTACCAAAGCGGGATTTTACGCGATTTTCGCCAAGTGCACCCATCTGGGTTGCACGCCGCGCTGGTTGAACACCGAACAAAAGTTCAAGTGCCCGTGCCATGGATCGGGCTATTACATCAGCGGGTTGAATTTCGAGGGGCCCGCTCCGCGACCAATGGATCGGTTCAAGATCTTCGTGGGCGAAGATGGGCAGCTCGTGGTGGACAAGTCGGTAGTGTACCGGATGGAACCGGGGGTCGATCCGAACGAGCAGCATCCCGAAAGCATCCTAAAAATCGCCTAGCAGCTTTCGGGTTTTTGCGGCGCGCTCAAATCAGCCAGCTTCATTTGTAATCCGCCAATAGCGGTTCGCGATCACGGAACTCGCTCGCCGAGGTCCGAGCCCGGGACCAGGAGGTAGAAGACGTGCCAAGAATCAAGGCCGGTTCGATCAATCTGAACTACGAAACCAGCGGTGAAGGCGAACCGTTGCTGCTGATCATGGGATTCGGGATGTCCGGAGCCGCGTGGCTTCCAATGATCCCGTTTATGCAAGATTTCAAGTGCATTTATTTCGACAATCGCGGTACCGGAGACTCAGACCGGCCAGACGGCCCCTACACGGTCGCCGACATGGCGGAGGACGCGAGCAATCTGCTCGCCGCGCTGGACATCCCACGCGCCAAGATCTATGGCGTCTCGATGGGCGGTATGATCTCGCAGGAGCTAGCTATTCGCCATCCTGAGAAGGTGATCAAGGCGGTGTTCGGATGCACCACACCGGGCGGGCCGCACGCCAGCGCGGCGGAACCGGAAGTGATCGCGAAGCTGACCGAGGGGTTCAAACTGATACCGACCGACCCTGACAAGGGCTTCGATATGATAATGCCCACCCTATATCCTAAAGAATTCGTTGCTGCCCATCCGGAGCTTAAGCAGTTGATGATCACGGGCGCGAAGCTGGCAGCTCCGACTCCGCCGGAAACGGTCGATCGACTGATTGTCGGTCTAGAGCAATTCGACGCTTACGATCGATTGCCGCGGATTAAATGCCCCGTGCTCATCGTTCATGGTGACAGCGATGTTCTTGTGCCGGCGGAAAACGCTGCGATAATTAAGAGTCGGCTTGCGCAGGCCGAACTCTTCATGATCGAGAATGCGGGCCACGGGTACCAGGCCGCGGATCCGGTTGCGGTTCACAAGCGAATTGTGGACTGGCTGAAGAATTAGATCGCCGAGCACAACTAGCGCGATGGCAGCAGAACCGCGAGCAACGGACCGAGAGATCGAGCAGGCGGCGGACCTGATGGTTGCCGCCAACTATCAGATCGCGCTGACCGGCGCGGGAATGTCGGTCGAAAGCGGGATACCGCCGTTTCGCGGTCCCGGCGGGTTGTGGACCAAGTATGGCGAGCCACCGATGAACGGCTTTCAGATCTTTCTTGCCAATCCCAAGAAGGCCTGGGAAGAACGGCTGCGGCCCCGCAATGACGAGCTGTACAAGCCGCTGAGGGTTGCGGAGCCGAATGCCGGCCATCGCGCGCTTGCCGAGTTGGAGCAAATCGGCGCGCTGCGGTTTGTGATCACACAAAATATCGACGACCTGCATCGGCAGGCCGGACAGCGATCGCTTGCTGAGATTCATGGCAATTGGAAATTGATTCGGTGTTTGGACTGCAATCTTCGTTTTCGATCCGAAAAGGTCAGTCTCGAAACGCTGCCGCCGGTGTGTCCCGAGTGTCAGGGGCTGCTCAAGAGCGACACGGTTTCATTTGGCGAGCCCATCCCGCGCGATGTCCTGGCGCTGTGCGCCGAGGAATCGGCGCGGGCGGATCTAGTGATCGTCGCTGGAACTTCGGCCACAGTTTATCCGGCCGCCGGCTTTGCACTTGAAGTGAAGCAGCGCGGTGGAAAGATGATCGAGGTCAATCTCTACGAGAGCGAGATCACCCCGCTTTGTGATATCAGCCTGCGGGGTGGATCGGCCGGCGTGCTGCCGCGATTGCTCAAAGCGATTTCAGAGCGCCGCAAGCGATCGCTGTCGTGAGATTATCGGCGTGGGCCGAAGCGCTCGGAGACCAGGGGCGGCGCCTCAGCAGGACTAACGCAGCGCTGCCATCGAGCTCGGTCGGATTGCTGCGCAGAACTACCTCGTAGTTCCGCCGAACCGACTCCGGCAACGAATCGACATAGTCGGCGCCCGTGATTAGATACTCGGGCAGAGTCCGATCGAAAATCGAGGCGATCGGAAGGTTCCGTCCGCTGTAAAAGGCGACGTCGTAGTTCAACACTCCGAGGTAGGCCACATTGCGCGAACCCACGATTTGGAATACCTCGCTGGTGAATCTCCGAAGCGACAAAGTGTTGGCGATCGCAGGCGAAATGTAAAGATTCACTATGATTGTAGTCGTG
>DASXNP010000265.1:0-3836 GCA_036494985.1 Binataceae bacterium (SeqCode) | reverse complement strand
ATTCAGTGCCGCGATCCATTCCGCCTTCATTGGAGTGTTGACGAATGGAACCAGGTCACGGAGACCGTGGCGAATACCAACGCGCTGAAGCTTTACTACACGGATATTGCGATAGCGAGAGATCAGAAGTCTCCGGTTCGGTTCACCTTCTTCTGGGTCACTACCGGAAAATGGGAAGGCCGCGACTATCAGGTAGAGGTCAAGGCTCCGGCGCCGCGATGACGTGAATCGAAAACTGCGCGCTGAGTTCGGACAAGAGCGCTTCGATTTCGGCCCGGGTTGTCTCGTCGAACCAGAGCCGCAGGCGATGGCGCGTGCGATCTTCGGTGCGCAAGGTGGCGAGATTGTCGTAGGATTCGATTACCGCCTTGAAATAGGCGATTTCGGCCGGCGGGATGTCGATTGCGACGCTCGTCATGCCGCCGTCTTTCAGAGCTCGATAGGGTGGCTCGACCGCTTGTCCAATTGCTGACCCACTCTTAGATTCAAACCATGACTCTGCCGCGACTCATACTTGTCACCGGCAAGGGCGGCACCGGCAAGAGCACGGCCACCGCGGCGCTAGCGCTTGAAATTGCGCGCCACAAGGCTGTGACAGTGGGCGATCTTGACCAACGCAATGGCGCCGCCAGAATTCTGAAATCGCCAAGCGGCAGGGCCGGACGAAAGAAGCTTGAGATTGTTCGCCTCTCGGCGCGGCGCGAACTGGAACTCTTCGTCGAACGCATCGTTCCGATCAAAGCGGTTTCGCGCCGGATGCTCAATAGCAGGACGTTCGCCCTGGTCAGCGCGGCGCTGCCGGGTCTCGAGGCATTCCTGATGCTGGATCGGTTGCGCACCATGGCCGGTGAAGCGGCGTTGCATGATCGCTACGTCGTAATCGACGGCCCAGCCACCGGCAGCGCGCTGGAACTTCTCTTGGTGGCGCGAGCAACCGCGGCCCTGGCGCCGCGCGGCACCCTCAACCGTCTCGCGCTTGAGATCGAAGGATTCATCCGCGACCCCAATCGCTTCGGTGTCGCTATCACGCTTAACCCCGAGCATCTGGCGGCGCGGGAAGCGCTTGCTGGGCACGCAAAACTGGTCGAACTTCGGGTGTCGGTTGTGGGCGCGATTCTCAATTGTGTTGCGCAGCCGCTTTTTTCGCGAAGCGAAATCGACTCGCTAGCCTCGACCGGGGGAATTCACGGCTCATTTGCGCGGCGACGATTCGAAAGCGGCCACGCGGCTGATCGTACCCGCGAACAGCTTGCCGCGGTCGACATTCCGGTTGTCGAGCTCTCGATGATGTTCAAGAAGTCGATCTCCGGTACCGATCTCTCGCGAATCGGAAGGACGCTCGCGCAGGGCTTTGAAAACCGACAAGGGTGAGCCGCTTCCGCTTGCCGGCACACGCCTCGTGGTCTGTCTGGGACCCGGCGGAGTCGGCAAGACCACAACCTCAGCCGCCCTGGCGCTCATGGCGGCCGGCGAAAATCGCAACGTAGACGTGATGACGGTGGATCCCGCGCCGCGCCTGCTCGACGCCCTCGGCCTTGATACTCAAAGCGCAGATCTTCAGAAGATCGCGCTTGACGGTCTCGTGCAATCGCCAGGGCGGCTTCGCGCTTGCAAACTGGATCCGAAACGAACTTTCGACGAAATCGTCGCCCGCTACGCGCCGTCGAAATCGGCTCACGAAGCGATCCTAAGTAATCGCCTCTATCGAAACCTCTCCGAGGCAATGGCCGGCGTCGCCGACTACATGGCGATCGAGAAGCTGCTCGATCTCGAGTCCGATCCGTCAACGGATCTGATCGTTCTGGACACGCCGCCGGCGCGCGAGGCGCTTGATTTTCTAGATGCTCCCCGCCGGATGCTCGAGTTGCTCAACTCGCGCGCCGCAACCCTTTTAGGGGCGTCGCACGGATTTATGGGGCAGTCGCTTACGATGCTAGACTTGGCCGCGCGCGCCGTCCTTTCGGCTTTCGACCGCCTGACCGGGTTGCGCCTGCTCGGCGACGTACGAAGCTTCGTGCAAAGCTTCGACGGCATGTACCAGGGATTTGCCGAGCGCGCCGCCTGCGCGCAAGCCCTGATGCGCGACCCCCGCACTCTGATCACCGTCGTGACCACGCCCGACGAGCAGCGCGCCGAAGAGGCGCGGGAATTTTGCGAATCACTGACTCGGGTCGGCTTGCGGATCGGTGCGCTGATAGTCAATCGCACCCTTCCCCGGCTGCCGAGAGCGGCCGAGCTGCACCGGCTCGCGCTGAGTTCCGAGTTGATTCAAAAGCTCAAGCGCAATCTGCGCGATTTCGCTGCGCTGAAGGCCCGTCAGGATCTGTCGATCGAGTCGATCCGGCGCGCGCTTGCGCCTGATGTTCTAATCGCCGTGGCACCCGACCTGGGACGCGAGCCGCAAAAACTTGCCGACCTGCTCGAAATCGCCCGCAATCTGCAAGCGGCATAAAAGGCGTGGCACAGTGGTCACACCAAGGTTGCGTGGGATGGCTCAGATCAAGGCTTGCGAGGACGTTTGGACGGCGCCGGCTCCTTACGCGACAACAGGCGGTCCACTTTCATGCTAAGATTTACGACCTGACCGTTGAGATAATCGAGGCGTGATTTCAGCTCGCGCACGTCACGTTTGGAAGGAACATTGACCAGGTCGAGAAAGGTCTCGATGCTGCGGTCAAACTTATCCTTATTGGCCACCAAGCGTTCACCGGCGCGCCCGATTGCCTTGCGCATCGAATCCTTGCCTGCCACCTCGCTAAGAAGGCTGGTCAGCCCTTCTTCACTCAGTTGGCGCAGCCTCGCCAAGAGATTATCCCAATCTCTAGTCGCCATTGGATCGGAGTATTACACGCTTGCGGGCCGCGCAATCGCGCAGAGCGCGGCGGGATGCACCAGTTGATGAGGCTGGCGGAAATCGTAAGCTTCCTTTCGGGCTTCGCTCTGACCGGATATCAGGGCAGCGCTGCGGACTTGTTGGTAACCGCGCTGGCGGTGGACGCTTGCCTGGCGCCGGTTACCACCTCGCTGGCCGCGCGCCGCGGGCGCTCCGCTATTGCTTGGAGCCTGATCGGCTTCGTATTCGGGCTCTGGGCGCTGATCGCCGCGTTGCTCCTGCGGACGCCCCGGGTCATCGATCACGGTTCGCCGCCGAGCGGATTTCCGCCTACTTCGGATGCCGCCTGATCCACTGTACGATCGGCTTGAAAACATCTGCCACGTCGCGAGTGCCAAGTAGTACATCCAGATGGCCTTCATGGGGAAGGGTGATGACGGTCACGTCCCCATTGCCAGTCAGCTTGGTCGACGCCGCCACCATTTCCGGCCATCGCGGCGCAATATTGGTGCTCGTGAAGGCGATCACCGGTATACCGGAGCTCTTGAGGGATCGCTTGAGATCCGGGGTCAATGAAGCTTCGTGGTCTTGTACGGAGGGCCACCATCGATCAAACGTGATCAGCTCTTTGGCGAGAACGACCGCGTCTGAATAGCCGTCTTGCGGATTGGCAAGACCGCCCTTGCCGCCGAAGGCCGCCGAATCGGCAACGACGTGCTCGAGGTTCTCGCGCGCCGTCTTGTAGTTCGGAATCGGAGCCGGGGCGTCGGGGTCCTTGATTACAAGTTCCATCAACGCCCGGCGCTTATCAAAAGTCAGGTGCGCCCCGGCTAGGTCGTCCGCGTAAGGGCTGCTGGCCGGCGGTCTGGCTGTCATCGAAGGCGCAAACCCCGAATCCAGCACGAACCCGTCTAAAACGATCAATCCCTGAACGTGGCTGGGGTGAGCGGCGGCATAGAGATAAGCGAAACTCACCCCGCGGCTGAATCCCGCGATGAAGGTC
>DASXNP010000264.1:0-2862 GCA_036494985.1 Binataceae bacterium (SeqCode) | reverse complement strand
CGGTTGCCAGAAAAACGCGCTCGTTGTGGTGCTCGGCACTTCCTTGAAGGGCGCGTTAAGCGCGGGCGTTGCGCCTCGGCTCAGATACGGCTTGAGGGCCTCTATCAGAACAGCGCGCAGTTTGGCGCGCTCGGGCTCGATTTCTTTGCGGCTGGCATCAGGCGCGAGACTGTACTGGATCGGGCCGGCTTTGTGCTTCAGGTCGAATGGCAACCCTTCCCGATCACCATAATATGTGTTTTGCACCATTAGGATTGCTTCATCGCCCAGACCGCGCTGCGCATAGCCGTACTCGATCGCCACATTGGAATTGATCAGCCTCTTCAGCGAGTTGGCGACTGCGGCTTCCTGCGTCGCGGCGTCCGTGCTTCCCACCAGCGTCACATCGGCGATAAACACTGCCGCTGCGTCGATTTTGCGGAAGATGGTCGCGGCCAAATCCGGACTGCCCGCAACGCCCTGTCGATCGTGATCGAGGTGGAGCGCCTCGCGCGCCGCACCAGCAGCCGGCTCCTCGATATCTTCGGGCTGTTTCAGCGCCGCGACCGCTTCGGCCAGCGCCGAACGCACGAAATGGCGGCCCGTTTTGCCCGGCGTATCCGCCTGCCATGACCAGAAAATTTTCACGTTGCCGTCTCGCTTGTCTAGCGCCCCCGCTGACGCGCGAAGGTTCGGTTTTCATATGGTCCCTCGAGAACGCCTGCGATACCTTGTGTTGCTGATACCGCTGATCGGCCCGCGGTCGGCGTGCGCTAGCACGCTGGGCGACCGCGGTTCGCCCGAAATAAGGTTTCTCGCGAAGTACGATGACGAGATCGTGAATAGATGTCGGCGGAAGAGGCGTGACCTGCGGATCAAGTTCGACGATAAGCGTCTGGTTTCGGTGCAAGCTTGTCGCCTGAGCGCGTCCCGATGAAGGGTGAAGGGCAGGAACCGTTCTCGGCCGCTCAGCCTTCGCGCCGGGAATGGCTCTTCATGCCCCATCTCAGCCGTTGGCAAGCGGGTCAGTCCAGTTGGGTGACAAGCGGTCTCTGCCACTGGCTCGATGCCTTATGAACAGAGCATCGCCTCAGCAGGCTCTTTGTAACCCGATAGGCTGGGTTCCTACATAGAGGCCGCCGGGCGAGAAAAGCGTGCGCGCAAGTCATGGCAATGGGCGATTAGCTGCCAGCCGCCGGCAACCACCGGAGCTGTTCCGTAACCTGGGCCATATCGGTAAGCGTGGTCGCGTATTGCGCCTGGCCGAGCTTGGCTTCTGAGCGCTCATAAACGTCGTAGGGTTCAAGCTCGTCTTGCGACCAAAGAATTACACGCCGGCGGCCTCGGGTGTTGAGCGTCAGCGCAAGGTGAACTTCATCCGGCGTAAACGCATCGGTCTTGGCGAACATAATAAAGACTTCGGCGAGCTCCGGTGGCATAGCGTCAGCGAGACCGCCCAGTTTCCGCACGTCATCTGCATCGAAGGCTCGATGCCCCTTAGCTTCCCCGAGGAGTATCTGAACTGGCGCTTCACGAAGACCCGCGGCGCCCGCAACCACGGCGACGAAATCGGCTTCACAAGGCTCGATGCGGGCCCGATCTGGTCTGAATTCGAGCGCGGTGGAGTACATGAGCAAATTTTCGTCCAGTGTAATGTGCAGCTGCTGTATGGCAAGCGCGACCGGCACGCCACCCAATTGGTGATCATCACGCCCAAATAACCCCGAACGCCGGTAGCGCCAATCGCGGTCTTTAAGCTGCGGCGTTACGTCGAACGCATGGCCACAAAGAATGCAACGAGACATCGTCTTGATCTCGTCGAGATGGATCCAGCTGGTAAGCTGGCAATTAGGGCATTCGAAATCGAGCCCGACGCGAAATACCCCACGTGATGTAAGGAAGCGAAGCACCTCGCCTGGCGTGAGCTTGCCGCTGTCGCGCGCCTGAATGTAAAGATCCGCAAAAGCGTCGAAGCGCATGCGACCGGTCGTCTCGTCGAATAGGCCAATGCATTTTTCGCCGGCACTCCGGGTAAAACTCTTATCAGGCCCGTACCGGCCGATCAGGTCTCGAACGCCCGTAATTTTGAGCACCCGACAACCGTCAATTCCGCCCAACTGCCGAATGAGACGTGAACAGCGCAAGCCTGGCTCTGAGCGCTCGACCGCCAGGCCGACAAGGCCAAAGAACGCACGCATCCATTGATGTACGCGGATAGCCCGTATTTGCAAGCGCTGATCGCCGACCGACGCGATAATGCCGAGTGCCCCGTGTCCCAACCGTCCGAGCTCAGCTCGCGCTTTATCGTATTTGCCGTAAGAATGCCGCCCGTAAAACTCGTTCATTGTCGGCAGAAAAGGTGTAGCAAACACGAGATCGTCTAGCGGGACGCGGTACTGAGCTGCGTCAACCGTGACGACGAAGCGCTGATGGAGAGAGCCCGGATTATCGTTGAAGGGTCGATTGGGCAATACGAAAGATGCTGCCGCACCTTCCTCGCTCTCAACGAAGGTCGGAACCACGTCACTGTGCGAGGCGGTGAACCGACACTTTTCCGGGATCAGGTTGAGGCCATTCCAAAGGCCGTCCTCGCCGCCGTGGCAAAAACCAAGGGGGAGGTCAGCGAGGTTGAGATCCGGAACCCCCTGCGCTGAGGGCCAAGGTTGGGCCCGCGACCATATGTTGAACGGACGGGCATCCGCCTGCGGCCGTCCTCTAAACCCATCGATAAAATGCTTTGTCGAGAGCTTGAGCCGTCTTCCAAAGGCGGGATCGTAGAACCAGATCGGCACCCCGGCTGCGCGCAAATTCCAAAAAAGGAGGAGATCGGCAAAGTCCGTAGCTGAGCCAATGAGAACGCCAAAATTATGCCAGTCGTCTCGG
>DASXNP010000263.1:0-3029 GCA_036494985.1 Binataceae bacterium (SeqCode) | reverse complement strand
CTCTAACAACTCGGGCGGTACTGAGGGCGGCATGTCCACCGGGGAACCGCTACGCGTGCGGGTAGCATTTAAACCGCTCTCCACCCTGATGCAGCCCCTCCGGTCGGTCGATATCCGCAGCAAGGAGGAAGCCGAAGGAACCATCGAGCGCTCCGACGTGTGCGCGGTTCCCGCGGCCGCGGTAATTGCAGAGTCGGTGGTGGCGTTTGAGCTCGCCAATGCGTTCCTCGAGAAATTCGGCGGCGATTCGCTGGCTGAAATTACGCGCAACTATCAGGGCTATCTCAAACAGGTCCGCGACTTCTGAAGCGAATCGTGGGACGACGCCGAGCGGAGTTTTTCGTGCTGTTGGCAAAAGTGGCCAGGAACTTGAGCGGGACTCGGACCAGGGCGAGCGAATCGAATGGCTTGACGCGGATCGCGAACCGAGCATGACTGCCAAGCTGATCATTACCGGGTTCATGGCGACCGGCAAAAGCGCGGCTGGCCATCTCGTGGCAAGGCGACTTGGATGGCAATTCGCTGACACCGACCTGGTAATAGCGGCGCGTGCCGGAAAGTCGGTTCCGGAGATCTTTGCGCAACATGGCGAAGCGCACTTTCGCATCTTGGAGCGCGAAGCAATCGCCACACTCACCTCCTCGCGCCGTCACTGCGCGCAGTGCGGCAATCCACGGCCCGCGGTTATCTCGACCGGAGGCGGCGCCCTGGTAGATGAGCAGAACTGCTCTCTGTTGAAGCAAGCCGGAATCGTCGTATGCCTTACAGCGCGCCCCGAGACCATCGCCGCCCGGGTGGGCAGCTCCGCGGCCCGCCGTCCGAAGCTGACCGAAGGTGGTCAGCCCTTGGAACAACGAATCCGTACCTTGATGGCGGAGCGAGCTAGCGCCTACGCTCGCGCCGACGTCAGCATCGACACCTCCGATCTTCCTCTCGAGCAGGTAGCCGAACGTTTAATCGATTTGTTCGTGCTGAGAGAACAATCGCGATGCAAACCTTCCGCGTAGAACTCGGTCCGGCATCGCACCCCGTCCATGTAGGCGACGCGATCCTGGACCGGCTGGGCGAGCTTTCCAGAGCTGCGGGCATCAAACCCGGACCGGTTGCATTGGTTACTGACTCCAACGTGGCGCGCCACTATTCAGCGCGCGCCGTTGGCGCGCTTGAGAAAAGCGGCTTCGTACCGAAGCTCGTGGTGGTTCCCGCGGGCGAGGCGAGCAAGTCTTCCGCGGTCCTTCAGGACCTCTATGACCAGATGATCCGGGCCGAGATCGATCGCAACGGCTCGATCTTCGCGCTGGGCGGCGGCGTGGTTGGCGATCTCGGAGGATTCGCGGCAGCGTCCTACCTGCGCGGGATCGCGGTGGTGCAGATTCCCACCACGCTGGTCGCCCAGGTTGACTCGTCACTCGGCGGCAAAACCGGCGTCAATCATCCGCGAGCGAAGAATCTCATCGGCGCGTTTCACCAACCCAGGGCGATCATCGCGGATGTCCGCACGTTAATCACTCTGCCGGAGCGTGAGTTTCGGGAAGGCCTGGCCGAAGCAATCAAATACGGAGCCATCCTGGATGCGGCAATGCTCACGGACCTGGAACGTGACCTCGACCGCATCTTGGCGCGTGATCTGGGGATTCTCGAGGCCCTGGTCGCGCGATCGCTGCGCCTGAAAGCCGCGGTGGTTACTGCTGACGAGCGCGAAGCTGGGCTTCGCAAGGTCCTTAATTTCGGTCACACCATAGGACACGCGCTCGAAACGAGCGCCGGCTATGGAACCTATCTGCACGGCGAGGCGGTCGCGATCGGAATGGCAGCGGCAGCGACGCTCTCCGAGAAATTCGCTGGGCTTAGCACCGACGAGGGCTCTCGTCTGGTCCGTTTGCTCCAGCGTAGCGGGCTGCCGACCGAAATGCCGCCAAAGTTTCGCACCCCGGATTTTGTGGCAGCTCTACGGCTGGACAAAAAGCGCTTGGAAAGCGCGATCGAATTCGTGCTTTTGCAGCGTCTCGGCAAAGCCAGCACCAAGCCGCTAGATTTCGACCAGATTGTGGCAGTTCTCACCAGCTGAAATCCTCGATAGCGGGTGGGTCGCCAGCCTTTCCCGCAAGCTGCAGGAACACCGGTTCTTCTCTTCCAACGTGCTTGAATGACGAAACTTTGCATATTCAAGCAAAGTTTGGTTAATTACGGCCTATTGGGGACTTGCAACACGTAATCATCTTGTATGATTATGCTACGGTCCGACTCTGAACAGAGTCCGTACCCGGCCTGGGAGGTTATCCATGGAACGTATCGAAGTCTTGAAGGGCAGCGTGCTTACGGTACAGGAAGTCTCCAGCTATCTGCGCGTTCATCCTTCGACAATCTATAGGATGCTGAAGCGCAATCAGCTACCGGCCTTCCGGGTCGGAAGCGACTGGCGCTTCACGGTGGAAGCGATCGATCAGTGGCGCGCCCGCGCCGAAGCCGGCACCTTTAAGCCCGAGATTCGCCGCGCCGCGGCCCGCAAATAGTCTGGTTGGTCGGCGCCCGCGCGATTTAGGCAAAGTAGCGACGCGGATTGTCGACCAGCATCGCGCGGATTTTCTCCTCGCTCACTCCCGCCCGCTTCAAGGCCGGCACTATATTCTGGAACACGTGGGTCGGTTTCCAATTTTCGATCAGCTTTGAGGTTTCGGGCGGGAGATCGAGACCTCGCCCCAACCAGCACCACACCGAGTCGTGTGAGAGGACGATCTGCTTCTCGTAACCCACGCCGAGCAACCCGACTAGTGCGGCCAGCCTCAGCTTGTCGGGATGGAGAAAGTCCAGTCCGAACCGATCGAATCCAAGGAAGCATCCGCGATCGAGCATGTCGCGGTGATAGCCGAGATCTGCCGAGCCGCAGCTATGGCCGATTATCACCCGCTGCAGATCGATACCCTCCGAAGCAAAGATGTCGAGTTGCTCCCGCCCCATGGTGCCATCCTCGGTGTGCGTAGTGATCGGCGCACCGGTACGCAGATGCGCGCGCGCTGCGGCGCGCAAGC
>DASXNP010000262.1:0-2079 GCA_036494985.1 Binataceae bacterium (SeqCode) | reverse complement strand
TGGCGGTGCGCATGGAGATGCCAGAGGACAAGGTACGAAAAGTTCTCAAGATCGCGAAAGAGCCGATCTCCATGGAGACCCCGATCGGCGACGACGAGGACTCGCACTTGGGCGATTTCATCGAGGATACGTCGGTTTCCTCGCCCATCGATTCGGCGACCACCGAATCGCTGCGGGAGACGACGCATTCCGTGCTGGCTCAGTTGACGCCGCGCGAGGCCAAAGTACTGCGCATGCGGTTTGGCATCGATATGAACACCGATCACACCCTTGAGGAAGTCGGCAAACAGTTCGATGTCACTCGCGAGCGAATCCGTCAGATAGAGGCCAAAGCGTTGCGCAAATTGCGCCACCCTAGCCGCAGCGAGCAGCTGCGCAGCTTCTTGATGGACGATTAGTTAGGCGCTATCGCGCCGGATCTACGGGGCCGCGGCGGCCCCGTCCTTAAGGTCGGGGTCGTTCCGACCCCGTTGAAAGTTGCGCGTAGCGCATGGATCAGTTGGCCACCACTTCCAGCGTCAGATGCCGCTCGCCGGTGAGCGAATTCGCGACCAGGCAAGTGGACTCGGCCTTCTCCAGAAGCTTTTTCGCCCTCTCGATGTCCGCTCCGGCCGGTACCTGCAGCTTGGCGTGCGTATCGAAGCGCGTGAAGCGCATCTTCCCTTCGACCCGATCGAGCGTACCTTCCGTTCGCGCATCGAGATTCGTCCAAGCGAACTTCGACGCCTTCGCTATCGCTCGAAAATTCAGCACGAAACAGTCGGCAACCGACGCGGTGAGCAGCCCCTCAGGCGACCATTGGTTGCCCGGTCCATCGAATTCCTTCGGCGGGGCCGATTCGATGACCCTCATACCTTCCGAAGACAAGGGCACATCGCCGTCGGGACGAACTACGGCATTGACGGTGTAGCGATGGGGAAACGGGTGCATTGAGAACTCCGCGTTGTGTCAGTAGATGGCCGGAATCAGGCGAGGTGCTGCGCGCATGTAGTCGCGGTAATTGTCGCCTCCCCCAAGATTAACTCATCGACCTTCGGTCCGCAGCGAGCCCGCGCCGGCCCTAATAGTTTCGTAGCGCGGCTGCCACTCTGCATTACAAAGCACTTGACCCCGCAGCTCCTGATATCATTCAATTTTCATCCCGCGGCCGTAGCTAATCGGCAATGAGTTATCAATAAAGTGACATCCTCAAGCAAGAGACTGAAATTTAGACTATTGGTCGCGGGTATGGCCGCCGCCGCTACCAACGCGGCGCTGGCGGGGGGGGTCAGTGCATACCTTCCGCTGAACCTCGAACCGGAGACCGAGCGCCAAATCGAGCGAGTACTCATTCTCGCGGAGGAACCGGTGCTCAAGCGGCCTTTCGCCGTGGCCCTGGTAGAACTGGCATTGCCCAAGGCCTGTGAACGCGACAAAGAACTTTGCACGAAAGTAAAGAAATATCTGGAGCGTTACTCACGCGATTACGCGGTGACGCACGCGAGCGCGACGGGGTCGCTCAGGCGCGGTTCCGATGTCGTCATTCCCAATCAACATGGTCTTACGAACAAAAGCGACTGGGAGATATCGGCTCAGGGCTTCGTCCAACCCAGCGACTATTTTCTCGCCAGCGCCGGGGTGATTGCTTATTCAGGCCGCACCGTACCGACCGGCTCCATGCTGAGTTTTGGCTTCAACTGGGCTCAGCTCGACGTCGGCTATCGCGATCACTGGTGGTCGCCCGCGACCGACAGCACCATGATGATCGGCACGGAGGCGCCGACCATGCCGTCCGTAACGCTGTCGAATTACGAGCCGCTCACGCGCTTGGGATTTCAATACGAATTCTTCCTCGCTCAGATGTCGCGCTCCGATCACATCTTGGGCGGCGGCCAGGGGACCACCAAGCAAAGCAGCGGCAATCCCAAGCTGTTCGGCGCGCAATTTTCCGTGGAGCCATTCAGCGGCTGGTCAGTCGGCGTCAACCGGCAGCTGCAATACGGTGGCGGAGGGCTTCCGGACTCCCCGAGTTTCCTCGCGCGGGATTTTTTCAAGCCGGGCGGGACATCGCAGACGCAAGGCAATAAAGAGGCCTCGTAC
>DASXNP010000261.1:0-4105 GCA_036494985.1 Binataceae bacterium (SeqCode) | reverse complement strand
GCAGTCGGCCTCCCGCATGGCGCCGCTAGTGCCGGTCAGGACAGGCAACGCATAAGACCTTCGGCGAGACCATTTGCCTCGACCGGAACGCACGATGACCACGGCTTTTGCCACGCCGGGCGCAAACCGAGCCGGTTGCATTGGGCGATCACCCGGAGCATCGTCAGTTGAGAGCGTCGTCTTGGCAAGTTCAGCACCTTTTGATTCCATCAACTATGCGGACGTGGCGCCCCGCTACGACCTAACTCGGCGTGCGGAACCCGCGATCGTCGCTGCGCTAGCCGCCGGGTTGAGCAATCCGCACACCCGGCGCGTGCTCGAAATCGGAGCCGGCACCGGCAATTACCTGCTCGAGCTGGCTTCGCGGGGCTTTCGCATGGTTGGCCTCGAATGGTCGGCCGCGATGATCGAGCGCGGAAGACAGAAGGTCAAACGTGACTGGATTCTCGCTGACGCGTTGGCGATACCGCTGCGAGACGGGTCGATCGATTCCGCAGTGGGAGTCAACGTCCTGCATCATCTGAAAGATGCCGAGGGTGTGTTGCGCGAGTTGCGCCGGGTGGTTAAGGACGGCCTCGTCGTTCAAGCGGTGGTTCGCGAGAACCTCGAGACGCTGTGGTACCGGCACTACTTTCCGGAGATCGACACCGTGCTGATGCCGCTCCACAAGCCACTGGGGGCGACGGTCACCTCAATGCTTAGAGCCGGCTTCAAGCGTGTGGTCACCAAGCCAATCTTCTATTCCGGAAGCTCCGATCTTACTTTTGAATCGGCCCGCCGCACCCCGGCGCTGCTTTTCGACTCAAACTTTCGCGATTCGACCTCGGGCTTCAGGCGACTCAGCCGACGTGGCGTCGACGCGGGACTCAAGGCATTGGCGCACGACATGGAATCAGGTGATTTGAGCAGAATCGCATCGCTTTACGAAACTGCGCATCAATTGGTCGGCGATTGCATGATTCTCCGGGTCTGGGCATGACCGCCAGCGGACAACCTATGGGCCGAAACGATCGCGCGACCATTTAGTGAGTACCTCCATCAAGCGCGGGCGCGGATCGCCAAGATGAGCCTTGATTCCGCCAGCACGCATAAAGTGGTCTGCACCGTCGACAAACTCTATCCGCTTGTCTTTAGAGCCCGACGCCGCAAACACCTCGCGCACCACTGACGGATGGATATCCTGATCGGCAGCAGCACCAACGACCAGCGTTGGAATCGTGATTTTCGGCATGTTGGTGGACATCCGCGCATACGACGAGAGCCCGGACCAAGTCGACAACCAGGCTTCCGGCGTCACGAGGCGACCCAGGCCGAAAGCGCCGTAGTTGAGCAGATCGGGACGGGGGGTCAGCATCGAACCGACCGAGCGCTGCGAAGGATCGAGCGACAGATCCATATAGTTCGGGTTCGCGTGAGTCCGGTACACGATTAGGTGCCACGGCGCCATCGCGCGGCGCGCAATGGCGGTTCGATACTCGGCCGGGCGCGAGGCGAAATCCGATTGGCGCTGAGCTCTGCGCGAGAACTCGGTATCTTCGAGCCGGCGGCGGGCGATCGCATCGATTCGTGCGCATCGTGCTTGTTGGCCGGCGCGGTAGCGCGCGACAAACTCTGGCGAGTAATGCGTCTGGGCGGGGGCGATTCTGAAGCCGTTGCGCTCGTCGTACATGTCGAGGCCTGGATCGGTCGCAAACGGATCCGATTCGTCAACCACCGCCGCATCGAGCGAGCCCATCAGAACCACACCCTGTCCGGCATGGGCGGCGAGAACGATAAACCCGTCGGCGCGGGGCAGATCGAACTTGTTCAGGTCGGGCGAACCACCGCCCGGCGGCGAGGAGACTCTGCCGCCCGCGGGCGCATTCGCTTGCGAGTCGTAGTAGGCAAAGAGCGAGCCGCCGCCCGAATTGCCAAGCATTACGACGTTGCGGAAGTCTTCTTCTTCGCGCAGGAATTTAATGCCCGCGGCCACGTCGAGCATCAGGGATTCGTGCAGCATCATCGCGTCGTTGTTCAGGTAGCGGGTATTGAGCGCAAGTGCTGCGAAGCCGGCCTCCACCCAGAAGGGAATCGAGTAGTGATGCGCGAAGTCGGCGCGCGGGTGCGACATTATGACGACGGTGCGGGGCTTGTCACCCGCCGGCAGGTAAAGATAGCCCTTGGCCTTGCCGCCGTCCGACGCGTAGAGCTGCACTACTCGCAACCGGACACGCGGATCGATATCGCCGAAATCGATCGGATAGCGCAATTGATAATTGTCGGGTGCTTTCGGCATTGGCGCGGACACCTCCGATTTAGCCTTCGCACTGCCATCTATCACATTCCATGTTCGAGCGGAGAGCGTTGAAATCCGGGACCACGAGCGGTGCGCGCTTTCGCACGCATCGCCGATGTGTAACCCTCCTAGCTCTCGAGGGAACCAGGTGAAGACCGGGGTCATAGGCGGTCGCGGCGTCGGCAAATCAACCGTTTTCCATGCTCTGACGGGATTGGCCCCCGCGCCCGGTCAAAGCGAATCGAGGAACCGCGCACGACCCGGGCAGATCAAAGTCGGCGATGCGAGGTTGGATTTTCTTGAAGCCGCCTACCAATCCAAAAAAAAGGTCTCGGCGGAACTGACCGTTCTCGACTTTGCGCCCAATCCCAAGGAGCAGAAAGAGGGCGCCGCGCTCGACGCGAGCCTGCTACCGCTGATTCGCGATCTCGACGCGCTGCTAATGGTCGTTCCTGATTTCGCGCCGGTCCGAGGCGATCTGATCGCGACGGTCGAACGCCTCGAGTCCGAACTGGTTTTCGCTGATTTTGAGCAGGCTGAGCGCCGGCGAGAGCGAATCAACAAGGAGAAGGGCGCTAGCGATTTCGAGAAGGCGGCGCTGGAGAAGGCGATCGCGCGCCTGGAAAACGGAGCACCGCTGCGAACTCTTGCAATGGGCGCACAGGAGCTCAATGCGCTGTCGCACTTTTGCTTTTTGTCGCAGAAACCGGCGATGGTCGTCATCAACTGCGAGACCGACAACGTCTCAGATGCACTGCCGTCCGAGATTGAGAGCAAACTTCGCGAGCGCGGATTGGACGCTATGAAGCTGCCCGGGGCCTTCGAATCCGAGCTCTGGGAACTTGCGCCTGGCGGGCAGCAGGAGCTCCTGGCCGAAGCAGGTCTGGGCGCGCCCGCGCGCGATCGCCTAATCGCAGCGCTCTACCGCCATCTGGGGCTAATCTCGTTCTACACGGCCGGAGAGCCGGAAGCCCATGCCTGGTCCTTGCGCCGCGGCGCAACCGCACTGGAGGCTGCCGGGCGAATCCATAGTGACATCGCCAAGGGGTTTATCCGTGCGGAAGTCGTAAGCTATGCGGATTTTGAGAGGCTAAGATCGGATGCAAAGGTGAAGGAGGCAGGGAAGCTCAGACTCGAGGGACGAGATTACACGATGCAGGAGGGCGACATTATTCACATACGATTCAAGGTATAGGCCAGATCGATCGAAGTTCACGGTTTTTCTCCGATGAAAACAACGTCGTCGCCGATTCCGCAAAGCTCGCGATCCGCGCCAGTTATGACGTCGGAGAATCTCACTAGCGAGCATTCCAGACCGGCGCATTCAATCCGATCTTTCAGGTCTGCGCCGTAAGCGCGGTAATGCATGTCGATCAGAGGATTGGGGCCTGAAAATTCCTCAGTAGGCAGCGATTCCCATTGAGTTAGCATCGGCACCATCAAAAATGCGCTTGCACCTTTGCTGAGAACGCGCGTTATTTCCCGAAGCGCCGCCGCATCGTCGGCTAGATGTTCAAGCATATGTGAGCACACCAGCATTGCGAAGGCATCCGCACGGAACGGCATCCGATTGACGTCGACGCGGATAGTGATAGCAGCCGAGGGCATCGCGAGGTCGGCACCGACGTAGATCAGGTCGGGGCGCAAAGCGAATGTAGGCGTGATCGCGCGCTCAGGTGCCAGATGCAGCACGCGTTCTCGCAAACGAAGCTTTTTGACTTCGGGCCCCAAAATCAAGGTTAACCCGCGATGGCGCGGATGACTGCCACAGCCTGGACAGACGATTTCGCCGCGTCCATATCCATGTCCCGCGAAATCCAGAAAGCGGGT
>DASXNP010000260.1:0-3886 GCA_036494985.1 Binataceae bacterium (SeqCode) | reverse complement strand
CGAGGGTGCAGCCGGTGATATTCTAAAGGGCATCGGGAGGCTCTGATGCGGGTTTTGATCACCGGCGGGGCCGGGTTCTTGGGGTCGCATCTTTCCGACGCGCTTGTGCAGCGGGGGGACGAAGTCTTCGTGCTCGACACGGGCTCGATTGCGAAGGTGCGTCATCTGCTTACGAACTCACGCTTTCACTACATTCACGACTCGGTTTTCGACACCGAACTGCTCGACGGGTTAGCTGCGAAGACCGATCTCATCTATCACCTGGCAGCGGTGGTCGGCGTCGAGCATTACGTGGGCGACCCCTACGAGACTCTCAACGTGAACGTGAACGGTACCCAACAGGTCTTGAAAGCCGCGTACAAATATAGTCGCCGTTTGGTTTTCAGCTCGACCTCCGAGATCTACGGCCGCAATCCAAAAGTGCCGTGGAAGGAAGACGACGATCGTGTGCTTGGCGCGACAACGGTTGACCGTTGGTGCTACTCGACCTCCAAAGCGGTCGGCGAACACTTCTGTTTCGCCTATCACAAGCTCGGCTTGCCGGTGACCGTAGTCCGTTTCTTCAACGCTTACGGGCCGCGGCTGGACAAGCTCGACGTCGGACGCTTGTTTACGATCTTCATGGGCAAATTGTTGCGCGGAACTGATCTTACGGTCGTCGGCGACGGCAAACAGACACGCTGCTTTACTTATGTGAGCGATACTATTGACGCACTGGTCGAAGCCGGATTGAGGCCCGAGGCTGACGGGCAGGCGATTAATATCGGTACCGATGTCGAAACTACGGTGCTCGAGTTTGCCGAGTTGATGCTCGAGCTATACGGCGCTACGAAATCCAAGATTAGGTTCGTGACTCAAGAGGAAGTTTACGGCCCAAGCTACGAGGATATCCCACGGCGCGTGCCTGACACGACCAAGATGCGGTCGTTGCTCGGCTTGACCCCGAAGGTATCCTTGCGCGAAGGACTGGAGCGCACCATCGAGTGGTTTCGCCGCGAGCAGAGTTCCTAGAATAGGTCCAGGGCATGTCCGACGGTACAACAAAGCGCCAGATGGCCCTCGATCTCGTAAACCGCGGTTTAGCGGCTCAGCAGATCGGCGATTTGCAGGGAGCGCTGGCCCTCTACCGCGAGTCGATCGCGGTAGAACCAACTGCCGAGGCTCATACATTCATCGGCTGGGTGCTGAGCTTCGATGACAATCAGCTTGAAGAAGCGATCGACCAATGTCGCGAAGCAATTGCCGTCGATCCCGACTTCGGCAACCCGTACAACGACATCGGCGTTTACCTGATGCGATTGGGGCGCTTCGACGAGGCGGTCCCATGGCTGGAACGTGCCAAGGCCGCGTCTCGCTATGAGCCGCGCCACTTTCCCTACCTCAATCTGGGCAACATCTACCTGCTACGCGGTCATCTCGGCGCCGCGATTCGCGAGTTTGAAGCCGGCTTGGAGCACGCTCCCGACGATGCGCACCTGAACGCGTTGCTTGCGCAGGTTCGATCGCGCCTGAATTGAAACCCGAAACTGGGTCGGTGTCATTGGCTAAGTCGCGTCTGTAAAATATCCCGCGATGGATGAGCGCTACGACCCCAAACAGATCGAACCCAAGTGGCAAAAGCAATGGGAACTCGAGAACCTCTACCTAACGCCTGAATCGCGCGCTCGCCCAAAGTACTACCTGCTCGAAATGTTTCCTTATCCCTCGGGCGAGGGACTTTCGGTCGGCCATCTGCGCAATTATGTGCCGTGCGACGTGACCGGTCGTTTCAAGCGGATGACAGGATACAACGTCCTGCACCCGATGGGATGGGATGCGTTTGGTCTGCCCGCCGAGAACGAAGCGCTGCTCAAGAAGCTCCATCCCAAGGAGACCGTTCCGCGCTACGCCGCGAACTACAAACGGCAGTTGAAGCTGGTCGGGTGCGCCTACGACTGGTCCCACGAGATAAACTCATCGTTGCCTGAATACTACAAGTGGACGCAGTGGTTCTTCCTGCTTCTTTTCAGACGCGGCCTCGCCTATCGAGCTGTGGGTTCGCAGTGGTGGTGCGACAAGTGCCGCAGCGTTCTCGCCAACGAGCAGGTCATAGACGGACGCTGCTGGCGGCATTCGGACACCCCGGTCAGCAAGAAAGACCTCGAGCAGTGGTACATCAAGATTACCGCCTACGCGGATCGTTTGCTGAATGATCTCGAGTCGATCGATTGGCCCGCGCCGATCAAACTCATGCAGCGCAACTGGATCGGCCGCTCCGAGGGAGCGGAACTAAGCTTTCCAGTGGTGGGACAATCCGACAAGGAAATCCGATTCTTCACGACCAGGCCCGACACGGTCTTTGGCGTGTCCTTCATGGTGCTGGCGCCCGAGCACCCGCTGGTCGCGGAAATCACGACCCCCGCTCAGCGTGCCGCGGTTGATCGTTACGTCGCTGCGGCTCGCCGGGAGAGCGAGATCGAGAGACTCTCGACGACGAAAGAAAAGACCGGCGTTTTCACCGGTGCCTTCGCGAAGAACCTCTTTTCCGGACAGCAGATCCCGATCTGGATCGCGGACTATGTGCTGGTGACTTACGGTACCGGTGCAATCATGGGCGCGCCCGGGCAGGATCAGCGTGACTATGAATTCGCCAAAAAATCCGATCTCCCGATTCCGCGCGTGACCGCCCCGATCGACGGGTCATTGCCCGAAGACCGTGCTTTCACCGACTACGGCGTCGGGTTGAACTCCGGGTTTCTGGACGGCTTGAAAACCGCCGACGCGATCAGGGCAGTCTGCACCTACGCGGTCGAGAACAAGCTGGGCCGCGCCACCGTAACCTACCGCATGCGCGATTGGAACATCTCGCGCCAGCGCTACTGGGGATGCCCGATTCCGATCGTCTACTGTGAACGCGATGGAGTCGTGCCGGTACCCGAAGCCCAACTGCCGGTTGAGCTTCCTGACATGCTCGACTATCAGCCGTCTGGAACCGGACGCTCGCCGCTGGCGAATGTCTCCGAATTCGTAAACACGACCTGCCCGAAATGCGGCGGGCCGGCGCAGCGCGAGACCGACACGCTCGACGGCTTCGCTTGCTCGTGCTGGTATTTTCTCCGCTTCGCTTCGCCCCATTACAGTCGCGCCGCGTTCGAACGCGCCGCCGTCGACTACTGGTTGCCGGTCGACCTCTACGTCGGCGGCGCGGAGCACGCCGTGATGCACCTGCTGTATGCACGGATGTGGACCAAGGTGATGTTCGACGCGGAGATCATCGGCTTCCAGGAACCGTTCCCGCGCTTGCGCAATCAGGGTGTGATCGGGGCCGCCGACGGGCAGCGGATGTCGAAGAGCAAGGGCAATGTCGTCACGCCGGATGCGATGGTGGAGAAATATGGCGCCGACGCGCTGCGCTTGTGGGAACTCTTCATGGGGCCGTTCGACGAGCCGACCAACTGGAATGAAGACGGGGTGGTTGGCAGTGCGCGGTATCTGGGCCGCGTATGGACACTCGTGCGAAAATATGCCGAGGCCGGGTTGCCCGCCGGCGCCCCCTCGGCTTTGACGAATCGCAAGATTCATCAGACGATTCGTACCGTTACTGATCACGTCGATCGAATGCGTTTCAATACGGCGCTGGCCGCTTTGATGGAACAGCTGAATTACCTTGCCAGACTGAAGCCGGAAGAAATTGGCTCTTTCGGTATCGAGAGCTATGTTCTGATGCTCGCCCCGATGGCGCCTCATATCGCCGAAGAATTCTGGCGCGCGCTCGGCCACGCGGAGTCGATTCATCGGGAAGCGTGGCCGAGCTTCGACGCCAACCTTGCCCGTGATGAGGTCGTAACGGTGGTCGTGCAGGTGAACGGCAAGCTTCGCGACAAGCTGGAAGTAGGAATCGACGCCT